>NZ_JBHYWP010000075.1:0-41685 GCF_042751845.1 Streptomyces sp. NPDC059398
TCGGGGGGGCGGCGGCGGGCTGGCTCGGCGTCCGGGGGGGGGGGGGGGGGGGCGTCGGCGGCTGAGCCGGGGTCAGCAGCTGAGCCGCGCCGCGGCCCAGTCGGCGTGGTCGGAGTCGTTCCCGTCCCCGCCGTCGGTCACCACCAGACGTACGGTCCGTGCGCCGCTCACATCGGCCGAGAGCGGTTGCGCCGGCATGTCGTTGGTGAGGACGCCGGTCGATGCGGCCTTCCTGCCGTCGGCCCAGATCTCGAAGGTGACCGTGCCCTTCGCCCCCTTCTCGTCGTCGACCCCCACCTGGGCGCTCACCCGGGAACAGGCGCCGCCCGTGTAGTACTCGACGGCGCTCGGCGCGTGCACCCCGAGCCCCTTGGCGTACACGGTCCCGCCGACCGTGATCGGGTTGCCGTCGCCGGCCCGGTCCTCACCGTTGCTGGTGTCCTTCTCCACCGGGCCCCAGCCGTTGGCGGACGACATCTCCGGCAGATCGCTGAGATAGGAGTCCCCGGCGGGCGGTGCCACGACGACATGCACCGGGACGGACTGCCGGGACTTCACGGGTTCACCGGCGGGTGAGCGGTACTCCGAGGCCAGCTGCAGCTCGTAGGCGCCCGTAGGCGTCCCCGCGGGGGCGGTGACCCGCCAGGAGGTACGCAACGACCTCCCGGCCGCCAGGACGGGCGCCGAGGCCCCGGAGAGGGCCCGTACCCGCCAGCCGGCCGGCCCGGTGAGCGAGGCGCTCACCCGGAGCGCCGGGAGACGGCCCAGGTCGGTGACGGTGGTGGTCACCGCGGTGGCCTTGCCCGCCTCGGCGGTCAGCGGTCCGCTGATGCCGGTGTCGACGGCGGGCGGGTACGCGGTCCACCTGCGGTCGGCGGCGACCCGCAGCAGCACCGTGCCGTGCGCCGGCACGGTGGCGGCGAGGGTCCCCGCGGTGCTGTACGTCCGGTGCTGCCACAGGTCCCGCTCGGTGTAGGCGGCGGCCTTCGGGAGCCCGGAGGCGGTGGCCGTGGTGGAGATGCGCTGCGGGCTGTCCGTCTCGTTGAAGAGCGCCACGGCGCGGCTGCCGTCCTTCATCTCCTTGCTGACCACCCAGCGCCCGCCGTCGGACGAGAGCACGGTGCCCTGCCGGCCGAGCGGGTCCTGGTCGACGGCGATGACCTCCTTGTTGGTCACGATGCCGTAGGTCTCGTCCGACGCCTTGCGCAGATCGGTGCCGATCAGCAGCGGCGCCGCCATGACCGACCACATCGAGAAGTGCGTGCGGTACTCGGTGTCCGTCATCCCGCCGTTGCCGACCTCCAGCATGTCCGGGTCGTTCCAGTGCCCCGGGCCCGCGGCCGCGGCGAGCGGCAGGTTCTGCTTGATGATGGAGAGCATCGAGGCCCAGCTGTCGCTGATGTCACCGGTCGTACGCCAGAGGTTCCCGAGATCACCGGCCCACTCCCAGGGCTTGTTGGAGCCCCACTCGCAGATGCTGTAGACGATGGGGCGGCCGGTGGCGGCGAGGGCGTCGCGCATGGCCGTGTAGCGCTGCACGGCGTCCACGCCCTGGTTGTTGCAGTTGTCGTACTTGAGGTAGTCGACGCCCCAGTCGGCGAACTGCCGCGCGTCGCTGACCTCGTGGCCCAGGGCTCCGGGCAGCCCGGTGCTGTCGCAGGTCCTGGTGCCCGCGCTCGTGTAGATGCCGAGCTTGAGCCCCTTGGAGTGGACGTAGTCGGCGACGGCCTTGATGCCGTGGGGGAAGCGCACCGGATCCGGCACCAGCTTCCCCTCGTCGTTCCGCTGGGGGAGCGCCCAGCAGTCGTCGAGGTTCACGTACTGGTACCCGGCGGCCTTGAGTCCCTTGCTCACGAAGAGGTCGGCGATGCCCTCGACCATCGCCTCGTTGAAGTCCGCGCGGCAGTGGGTGGAGTTCCAGTTGTTGAAACCCATCGGAGGTGTGAGCGCCAGGCCGTTGTCGGCCTTCGGTGTCACGGCTCGCGGTGCGGTTCCCGCCGCGGCGGGTGTGGCGAGTCCGCCGGCGCAGAGCACCGCGGTGACCAGTGCTCCGAGGATTCTTCGACGCTTGGGACGGGAGTGACTGAGGTGAAGGTGACGCATCGTTACGTGCCTCCGTACGGGACCGTGATCGGATGACTTCATGTACGCGTCATAGCGAGCGTTTACGGTAGGGCTTGTTTGAGTCTGTTGGAAGAGGCGCGGTAACGGTTGTTCGCTATCTCGCTAAAACCCTTGACTGGCACGTCACTTGGGAGTGAGATCCAATCCTCGCGTTCGGTTGTGTTGAGTTTCACCCTGGAGGAGGGGGACATGGCGCAGTCTTCGTACAACGGTTCTGTCGTGCCCGGAAGTGTGGCTGGACATCGGATGTCCCGGCGGAATCTTCTGCGTGGCGCGGCCGTCGGCGCAGGCGCTGTGGCGCTGCCCTCGCTCCTGACCGCCTGCAGCAGCGGGCCGGGCGGCGACTCCAAGACCATCAAACTGGGATCGAACTCCTCGGACGCGGTACCGGAGAAGGCCTTCGCGCATGCCTTCGCCGCCTATGAGAAGCAGTCCAAGGAAGGCCGGAAGATCAAGGTCAACACCGTTGACCACAACAGCTTCCAGGAGAACATCAACCGCTATCTGCAGAGCAATCCCGACGAAGTCTTCATGTGGTTCGCGGGAAACCGGATGCAGTACTTCGCCAAGAAGGGCCTGCTGTACGACATCAGCGACCTCTGGCAGGAGTACAAGGGCTTCACGCCCGCGCTGAAGGCACAGTCGACGGGGGCGGACGGAAAGCAGTACTTCACGCCCTATTACTACTATCCGTGGGCGGTCTTCCACCGGCGGAGCCTTTTCACCAAGTACGGCTACCAGGCCCCGAAGACGCTCGACGAGTACCTCGCACTCGCCAAGCAGATGAAGAAGGACAAGCTCGTCCCCATCGGTTTCTGCGACAAGGACGGGTGGCCCGCGATGGGCACCTTCGACTACATCAATATGCGCACCAACGGCTATGACTTCCACAAGTCCCTGATGGCGGGTGAGGAGGCGTGGACCGACAAGCGGGTCAAGGACGTCTTCGACACCTGGCGGCGCCTGCTCCCGTACTGCCAGCCCGGCGCCAACGGCCGTACCTGGCAGGAGACAGGGCAGAGCCTCCAGAAGCGCGAGATCGGGATGGTGGTCCTCGGGATGCCCCACCCCGGCCAGCAGTTCCCCGCCGCCGAGCGCTCCGACATCGACTTCTTCGCTTTCCCCGAGATCAACCCGGAGCACGGCCAGGACGCCGTCGAGGCGCCCATCGACGGCTTCCTGCTGGCGAAGAAGTCCAAGGAACTCAAGAACAAGAAGTCCATGGAGAGCGCCAAGGACCTGCTCAGGTGGCTGGCCACGCCGAAGGCCGAGGACATCTACCTGGCCGGCGACCCCAACAACATCGCGGTCAACAGCGGGGCCGACCTGTCGAAGTACACCGCGCTGCAGAAGAAGTCCGCCGAGCTGATATCCGGGGCGAAGCAGATCTCGCAGTTCATGGACCGTGACACCCGCCCGGACTTCGCGTCGACGGTGATGATCCCGGCCATCCAGAAGTTCATCTCCACCCCGAACGATGTCGACGGACTCTGCAACGACATCGAGCGGCAGAAGAAGACCATCTTCGCTTCCGAGTGAACAGCCCCCTGGAGTACAGACCGTGGCGCTCAACACCGCGCGGCGCTCCGCACGACGAGGCCGCCGCCGCTTCACGCGGCGCGACCTCGTCGTTCTCGGGCTGCTGCTGGGCATACCCGTCCTGCTCGACATCGCCATCGTATGGGGGCCGACGCTCGCGTCCGTCGTGCTCTCCTTCACCAGCTGGGACGGCGTCGGACCCCTCAAGTGGGTGGGGACGCAGAACTACACCAACCTCTTCACCAACTACCCGCCCTTCTGGCCCGCCGTCCGGCACAACCTGCTGTGGCTGGGCTTCCTCGGTCTCGTCGCGGTGCCGTTCGGGCTGCTGCTCGCCGTACTGATCGACCGGGGTGTGCGCTTCAGCCGCTTCTACCAGTCGACGCTCTACATGCCGGTGGTGCTCTCGCTCGCGGTCGTCGGCTTCATCGCCCAGCTGATCTTCTCCCGCGACCAGGGCGTGCTCAACGCCGTCATCGGCAACACCGGAAACCCCACCGACTGGCTGGGCGACCCGAAGCTCAACATCTGGATGATCCTGCTTGCCGCCGCCTGGCGGCACACCGGATACGTGATGATCCTCTATCTGGCCGGGCTGAAGGCCGTGGACCCCTCGCTCAAGGAGGCGGCGGCCATCGACGGCGCGAGCGAGGCACAGACCTTTTTCCGGGTCGTCCTCCCGACCCTGCGGCCGGTCAACGTCATCGTCGGTGTCATCACCGTCATCGAGTCGCTGCGCGCCTTCGACATCGTCTACGCGGTCAACCACGGCCGCAACGGCCTGGAAGTGCTCTCGGTGCTCGTCACCGACAACATCATCGGCGAGGCCAGCAGGATCGGCTTCGGCTCGGCCATCGCCGTGGTGCTGCTGGCCGTCTCCATGGGCTTCGTCGTGACGTATCTGGTGCAGGAGATCCGAGGAGAGAAGTCCCGATGACCGTCGACACCGCTCCGCCGCCCACCGCGGTCCCGGCAGCGCCGCCCGCCGCCCGCCGGCGGGGGACGCGCCCCGGCCGGATCGGGCTGCACGTCTTCCTGGCGGGCGTATCGGTCGCCTTCCTCGCGCCCCTGCTCCTCGCGGTCTACGCCTCGCTCAGGCCGTACGACGAGACCTCCAAGTACGGGTACTTCTCCCTGCCGCGCCATCTCTCCTTCGACTACTACCGACAGGCGTTCAGCGACTCGGGGATGACGAAGTACTTCGTCAACACCCTGATCATCGCCGTGCCCGGGGTCGTCGTCACGCTCTTCCTCGCCTCGTTCGTCGCCTTCGCGGTGTCCAGGATCAGGCTGCGCGGGGGCACCGTCCTGCTCATGCTCTTCACAGCGGGCAACCTGCTGCCGCAGCAGGTGATCGTCACCCCGCTGTACGTCGTCTTCAACCGGATCCCGCTGCCGTACTGGATGTCCGACTCGATGACGATGTTCGACTCGTACTGGGCGGTCGTCCTGGTCCAGATCGGGTTCCAGATCGGCTTCTGCGTCTTCGTCCTCGCGAACTTCATGCGGACCCTGCCGCAGGAGATCCTGGAGGCGGCGATCGTCGACGGCGCGGGGGTGTGGACCCAGTTCTGGCGGATCACGCTGCCGCTCTGCCGCCCCGCCATCGCGGCGCTGTGCACCCTTGAGTTCACCTGGATGTACAACGACTTCCTGTGGGCGCTGGTCTTCATGTCGGACGGGGACAAACTGCCGATCACCTCGGCGCTGAACAACCTCAGGGGACAGTTCTTCACGGACTACAACCTGCTGGCGGCCGGTTCGGTGATCGTGGCCCTGCCCACCCTCGTGGTCTTCCTGCTGCTGCAGCGGCACTTCATCGCCGGACTGACACTCGGTTCCACCAAGTGAGCCCGCGGTAGCGGACGTTACGGGGAGGGCGAGGCGCCCGGTGTGCTCCCCGACGTCGGGGCAGGGTCAAGCGGTCCCCTGCGGACCGGAATGCTCCGGCAAAGTAAAAGTATTGGCGGGTGCAACCATCCCGGGCTCTGGTGTGTCAGGGGAGGTGAACCACTTTCCAAATGATCGGAGTTCGTGTGCAATCCCGAGCCCTGGGCGCAGGTGTGGCCATCGCTGTGGCAGTGGTGTCCGCCGCTGTCGCGGTGCCCGCAGCCCAAGCCACGCCCCCGTCGTCCATAGGATCCACGCACGCCGCACCGGCTGCCGGTACCGCCAAGAAGGCCGACTTCAACGGCGACGGGTACGCCGACACCGCCTTCACCGCACCGTCGGCCACGGTCGACGGCAAGAAGGGCGCCGGATACGTCGGGGTGATGTACGGCTCCAAGTCCGGTGTGAACAAGGCCTCCAAGCAGGTCGTCAACCAGAACTCCGCGGGTGTTCCCGACTCGGCCGAGTCGGGCGACGCCTTCGGCAGCGCCATCGCCTCCGCCGACCTCGACGGCGACGGCTACACGGACCTCGTCGTGGGTGCGTCGAAGGAGGACGCGGGCGTCGGAAAGCTCGGCACCCTCACCGTGCTCTGGGGGAGCGCCACCGGCCTCTCGGGCGGTGCGGTGCTCGCCAAGGGCGACACCGACACCGGGGGCATCGGCGACAGGCTGGCGGTCGGCGACTTCAACGGCGACGGCGGCCAGGACGTGGTGACCGTCGCGGGCAACCAGCACCTGCGGGTGTTCTCCGGCCCGTTCAAGCGGGACGGATCGGCCAAGAGCACCTCCGTCGTCCGCGACACCGAGGACATCCGGTACCTCGACATCGCGGCAGGCGACATCACCGGTGACGGCGTCACCGACCTGGTCGGCACCATTCACGACGGTGACGAGTACGACGCCCGCCGGGTGCGCTTCCTGCCGGGTACGGCGAACGGCCTCGGCGCGCCGAAGACCGTCGAGGACGCCAAGGGCGAGCGGGTCCAGGGCGGTGAGTCCGTCACCACGGGCGACGTGAACCACGACGGCTACGCCGACATCGTTGTCGGTCGTCCGATCGAGGGTTACGACAGCGACCTGAACCTGCCGCTCGCCAAGGGCGGCATGATCATGTACATCCCGGGCGGCGCATCCGGACCCCAGGGCACCAAGGCCAAGGCCTTCAGCCAGGACAGCCCGGGAGTCCCCGGAGCCTCCGAGGAGTACGACAAGTTCGGCGCGGCGGTCTCCGTCGGCGACACCAACGGCGACGGTTACGGCGACATCGCCGTCGGCCTCCCCGGTGAGGCCCTCGGCACCAAGGCGAAGGCCGGACAGGTGATCGTCCTGCCCGGCAGCGCGACCGGCCCCACCGGCACCGGCTCCAAGGCGTACAACCAGGACACCCCGGACGTCGAGGGCGCCGCGGAGCCCAATGACGCCTTCGGCGCGGCGACATCGCTGGTGGACGCCAACGGCGACGGCCGCTCCGAGCTCGTGGTCGGCTCGCCCCGCGAGAACGACGACGCCGGATCCGTCTGGGTCCTGCCGGGCAGCGCCGCGGGCACGACAGGCACCGGTTCGATCACCTTCGGCGCGGGCACCCTCGGGACCGACCCGGCGAACGCCCTGCTGGGATCGTCCTTCAACCGCTGACCCGCGGGCGGCACAGGCCGCCGGCACGGAGATGCCCGGGGCCCGCCCTGGGCATCTCTGCTGTCCGCCCCCGCCCGGGACCAGGGCCCCGGCGGGGGCCGTACGGCGAATCGCCGGGCCGATGCACCATGCCGCCCAACCGGGTTTCCGTGGCAGGGTGTTGCGGAATGACCCTAGGCCGGAAGAGGGGGAACTGTGATCGTCTGGATCAACGGTGCGTTCGGTTCGGGCAAGACGAGCACTGCGCGGGAACTGATCGATCTGATCCCGAACAGCACCTTCTACGACCCCGAGGTGCTCGGCGGGGCACTGCGTCTGCTGCTGCCGCAGAAGAGGCTGGACGAGGTCAGCGACTACCAGGACCTGCCGGTCTGGCGGCGCATGGTGGTCGACACGGCGGCCGCGCTCCTCGCCGATGTCGGCGGGGTGCTCGTGGTGCCGATGACCCTGCTGAACCAGGAGTACCGGGATGAGATATTCGGGGGGCTGGCCTCCCGCCGGATCCCGGTCTGTCATGTGCTCCTGGCAACGGAGGAAACGATCCTGCGCGAACGGATCGGCCGACGCGAGGAACTGCCGGGCGACCCGGAAGGCAGCGAACGCGTCCGGCAGTGGGCCTACGACCACATCGAGCCGTACCGGACGGCGCTCGGCTGGCTCACCGCCGACGCCCACACCGTCGACACCACCGCGCTGTCACCGGCCGGGACCGCCGAGCAGGTCGCCGCCGCGCTGCGCTCCGGGACCGCCACGGCCTGCGAGATCGTCCAAACCCCGGAACCGGCATCCGAGACGCTCGCCGCGGGTGTCCTCCTCTTCGACGAGCAGGACAGGGTGCTGCTCGTCGACCCGACGTACAAGCCGGGCTGGGAGTTCCCCGGCGGGGTGGTCGAGAACGGTGAGGCCCCGGCGCAGGCGGGCATCCGCGAGGTGGCCGAGGAGATAGGGATACACCTCACCCGGGTACCGAGCCTCCTGGTGGTCGACTGGGAACCGCCGAGGCCCCCCGGCTACGGCGGTCTGCGGCTCCTCTTCGACGGCGGCCGGCTCGACAGCACGGAGGCCGGGCAGCTGCTGCTGCCCGGCTCCGAACTGCGCGGCTGGCGCTTCGTCAGCGAACAGGAGGCGGCGCATCTGCTGCCTCCCCACCGCTACCAGCGGCTGCGCTGGGCGCTGCGCGCACGGGAGCGCTCAGCCGTGCTCAATCTGGAGGCCGGGGTGCCGGTGGGCTGATGCGCGCAGAGGCACGCCTGCTGCGCGCGCTGTGCCTTCTGCTCCTGCTGTGCCTGATACGCCTACTGCGTCTGCTGTGAACGCGCGTAGTTGACGAGGAAGTGCGCCTCGGCGACGGAGAGCCGCTCCAGCTCTTCCGGGGAGACGCTCTCGTTGACGGCGTGGATCTGCGCCTCCGGCTCGCTCAGCCCGATCAGCAGGATCTCGGCCTGCGGGTAGAGCGTGGCCAGTGTGTTGCAGAGCGGGATCGAGCCGCCCATGCCCGCCGACTGCATCTCCTCGCCCGGGTACGCCACCCGCATCGCCTCGGCCATCGAGGTGTACGCGGGACTGCTGGTGTCGGCGCGGAACGGCTGGCCCTGGCCGACCTGCTCCACCGTGAGCCGCGCACCCCACGGGGTGTGCGCCTTCAGATGCGCGGTCAGCAGCTCCGTCGCCTCGGCCGCGTCGGAGCCCGGCGGCACCCGCAGGCTGACCTGGGCCCGCGCGCTCGCCTGCACCGACGGCGTCGAGCCCACCACGGCCGGGCAGTCGATGCCGATGACGGTGACGGCGGGGCGCGCCCAGACCCGGTCCGCCACCGTGCCGCCGCCGATCAGCTCCACACCGTCGAGCACCTTCGCGTCCTGGCGGAACTCGTCCTCCGGGTACTGGAGTCCGTCCCACTCGGCGTCCGCCGCGAGACCGTCGACCGTCGTCGAGCCGTCATCGGCGCGCAGCGAGTCCAGCAGCCGGATCAGCGCGGCGAGCGCGTCGGGGGCCGCGCCGCCGAACTGGCCGGAGTGCAGATTGCCTTCGAGGGTGTCCAGCTGGACCCGGAGCATCGTCATCCCGCGCAGTGTGGCGGTGACGGTCGGCAGGCCGACGCGGAAGTTGCCCGTGTCGCCGATGACGACGGCGTCGGCCGTGAGCAGTTCGGGGTGCGCCTCGGCGTACCGTTCGAGACCACCGGTGCCCTGCTCCTCGGAGCCCTCGGCGATCACCTTCACCGAGACCGGGACGCCGCCGTTCGCCTTGAGGGCGCGCAGCGCGAGCAGGTGCATGATGAACCCGCCCTTGCAGTCGGCCGCCCCGCGCCCGTACCACCGGCCATTCCGCTCGGTCAGCTCGAACGGCGGGGAGAGCCAGGCGTCCTCGCCGAGCGGCGGCTGGACGTCGTAGTGCGCGTACAGCAGCACGGTGGGCGCGCCCTCGGGGCCGGGCAGGAGACCGTAGACGGACTGGGAGCCGTCGGGGGTGTCGAGGAGCGCGACGTCCTGGAAGCCCTCGGTACGCAGCGCCCCGGCGACCCACTCCGCCGCGCCCTCGCACTCGCTCCGGGGGAAGACCGCGGGGTCCGCGACCGACTGGAAGGCCACCAGCTCGGTCAGCTCCGCCCGCGCGCGGGGCATCAGCGAGGCGACGGTCTCGGCAATCGGATTCGCGGTCATGGGCACGCTCCTCGTGGGTGCGACGTTGAAGTACGTGTGCGTGTGTGCACACATGCGTTCGTTTGCGGGCTGACCGATCCTCCCACAGCGGGAGCGGCCGGCAGCGCGCCGTAGTATGCCGTCGACAAGCACGGGCCACTGGTCGGATCAGGAGCAGCAACACATCGTGAGCAGCGAGAACGCAGACGCGAGCACGGAGCACGACCGGCCGGTATGGGATGTGGTGGTGGTCGGCGCGGGTCCGGCGGGGGCCTCGGCGGCCTATGCCGCGGCGGTGGCCGGGCGGAGGGTTCTCCTCCTGGAGAAGGCCGAGTTGCCGCGCTACAAGACCTGCGGCGGAGGCATCATCGGCCCGTCGCGCGACTCCCTGCCGCCGGGATTCGAACTGCCGCTGCGCGACCGGGTGTACGCGGTGACGTTCTCGATGAACGGCAGGATGACCCGCACCCGGAAGTCCAAGCAGATGCTCTTCGGGCTCATCAACCGCCCCGAGTTCGACCAGGGGCTGGTCGAGGAGGCGCAGAAGGCGGGCGCCGAGGTCCGCACCGGGGTCGCGGTCTTCCGCGTGGAGCAGCACGGATCCGCGGTGCCCGACCGGCGCACGGTCGCGGTCGTCCTGGCCGACGGCGAGACGGTGCTGGCACGTGCGGTCGTCGGCGCCGACGGCAGCGCCGGCCGGATAGGGGCCCATGTCGGGGTGAAGATGGACCAGGTGGACCTCGGCCTTGAGGCCGAGATCCCGGTCCCGCCGACGGTCGCCGAGGACTGGTCAGGACGCGTACTCATCGACTGGGGTCCCATCCCGGGGAGTTACGCCTGGGTGTTCCCCAAGGGCGACACCCTCACGGTCGGCGTGATCTCGGCGCGCGGTGAGGGCGCGGCCACCAAGCGGTATCTGGAGGACTTCATCGCCCGGCAGGGGCTGGCCGGTTTCGAGCCGTCGGTCTCCTCCGGCCATCTCACCCGGTGCCGCAGCGAGGACTCACCGCTGTCCCGCGGCCGGGTGCTGGTGTGCGGGGACGCGGCCGGGCTGCTGGAGCCGTGGACACGTGAGGGCATCTCGTTCGCGCTGCGCTCGGGCAGGCTCGCGGGGGAGTGGGCGGTCCGGGTCGCCGAGGCGCACGACGCGGTGGACGCCCGCCGTCAGGCGCTGAACTACGCTTTCGCCATCAAGGCCGGTCTCGGTGTGGAGATGGCGGTCGGGCGCCGGATGCTCAAGGTGTTCGAGCGCCGTCCGATGGTGCTGCACGCGGCGATCACCGGATTCCGCCCGGCCTGGAAGGCGTTCGCCGGGATCACCCGCGGTTCGACGTCGCTGGGCGAGCTGGTGCGTACGCATCCGCTGGCGCAGCGGGCACTCGGGGTGCTGGACCGCAAGGAAGCCGGCCGGTCGGCGGGGCGGGCGCCGGACGCGGACCCGCAGGACGAGGCGGCCGAGGACAGCGGCGAGGAAGCGGGCCGGAAGGCCAGCCCTGTCGACTAGGCGACTGCTGGCCGACCGGGCCGGGTACCGAGTGTGGATCTCGGGCCGTCCGGTGTGCGCGCGAGTGACTGATCCGGGTCAGGTCCGCGGGGCCGCGCGCGGGGTGGTGGCGCGGGCTGCTCGGCGGTCACGGGTTCGACGTAGCCGGTGCAGCGGCCGTACTCGGCGCGGTAGCGTCCGGCGTCACTTGCCGCTGTAGACGGGGAAGGCGCTGTGCTCGCCGTAGTCCACGTCGCGCAGGTCTCGCAGGATGTCCATGTCGGCGCCGGAGATCTCGAAGTCGACCTCGGCGTTGGAGCGCATGTGCTCGGGGTTGGCCGTCTTGGGCAGCGACACCGTGCCCAGTTGCAGGGTGTAGCGGATGCACAGCTGGGGGACGGACACGCCGTACCTCTCCGCCATCGCCTGGATCTCGGCGTTCTTCAGGATCGTGCCGTGGGCGATCGGCGAGTACGCCTCGACGAGGATCTGCTTGCTCTCGCAGTAGGCCAGCAGGTCGGAGGGGGTGTTGCCCGCGTGCACGAGCAGCTGGTTCACGTGCGGGACGACGCTCGCACCCTGCAGGATGTTCTCCAGGTCGTGCTGCTGGAAGTTGGAGACGCCGATCGACCGGATCTTGCCGACCCGGTGGGCGTCCTCCAGGGCACGCCATGCCTCGCGGTTGCCCTGGGCGTAGTCGCCGCCGCGGAAGTCGTCCCACGGCTGCGGGCTGTGAATCAGCATCAGGTCGACGCTCTCCAGTCCCAGCTTCTCCAGAGAGCCGTCGACCGCGGCGAGCGCCTGGTCGTAGTCCTTGATCTCCGCGGCGAGCTTGGTCGAGACGAACAGCTCCTCGCGAGGCACCCCCGAGGTGCGCACACCTTCGCCCACCCCGTGCTCGTTGCCGTACGCCTGCGCGGTGTCGATGTTGCGGTAGCCGATCTGAACGGCCGCGCGGACCGCGTCGGCCGCCCGGTCATCGTCGATGAACCAGGTGCCGAGTCCCAGCCTCGGAATCTCGGCGCCGCCTGCCAGCGTGTAGGTCTCTTCCAGGACGGTCATGTGCTCGCTCCGTTCTTCGGCAGCTGCCCGTACGCCTCGTCGGTGACGGGTTCGAGCCATTCGTTGCTGACGCCTTCACCCGGGGTGATGAAGGCGACGTGGGAGAACCACGAGTCGGCCTTCGCGCCGTGCCAGTGCTTCGTGCCCGCCGGGACACGGACCACCGCTCCCGGCTCCATGCTGACCGGACCCTCACCCTCCGCCTGGTACCAGCCGCTGCCTGCCGTGCACAGCAAGATCTGCTCCCCGCCGCCGCCCGTGCCGTGATGGATGTGCCAGTTGTTCCGGCAGCCGGGCTCGAAGGAGACGTTGCTGACGGGCACGCTCCCCGAGGCGAGCGGAGCCAGGTAGCTCTGGCCTATGAAGTACTGCGCGAAGGCGTCGTTCTTCTCCCCGAGGGGGAACATCTGATCAAATCCGTTGAAAGCCATCTCGTTCCTTTCCGTTGATTCGGCACGCACGCCCCGCTGACCATGCGGGGCACCGCCTGCGCTACGCACGCCCCTGGTCAGGCGGAACGCTCGTCGGCGATCTTCTTCAGCAGGGTGATCGCGGTCATGCCGTTGGGCCACCCGGCGTAGAAAGCCAGGTGTGTGATCGCCTCGGACAGCTCCTCCACGGTCAGCCCGTGGTCCAGGGCCACGCCCAGGTGGTACGGCAGCTGCTCGCTGCGGTACAGGGCGGCCAGCACGCTGACGGTGACCAGGCTGCGGTCCCGCGGCGACAAGCCGGGCCGCTCCCACACGTCTGCGAACAGCACCTCGTTGGTGATCTCGACCAGCTTCGGCGCGATACCGGCCAGTTCCTGCGGTGCGGACTGCTTCGCCATGGACGACTCCCTGTGGTGATCCGAACATAGGGATGCGGTACTTCCTACCGTCGGCCCTGCCGGGCCCGGCGGCACCCGCAGACGGGTTCCCACCACCTGCGGGCTCGGACCTCATCCGCTGCCACCAACGAGGAAACAGCAGCTCACAGCCGTGCGGAAGGCACTGCTGATACGTGTACTGACAGAACCCCCCAGCTCTGCCCCACCGCGCTTAGCCTGGCAAATATGGACACCACCCACGAGATCCGCGAGTTTCTCGCCACCCGCCGCGCCAAGATCACTCCGCAGCAGGCCGGCCTGCCGGCCATCGCGGGCGGCAACCGCCGGGTGCCCGGACTACGCCGCGAAGAGGTCGCCCTGCTGGCCGGCGTCAGCATCGACTACTACGCCCGCCTGGAACGCGGCCAGCTCGCCGGCGCCTCCGAAGAAGTCCTCGACGCCGTCTGCCGGGCCCTGCAGCTCGACGAAGCCGAACGCGCCCACCTGCACGATCTGGCCGCCGCCCAGCGCCACCGCGGACCACGCCGCGCCGCCCGCAAGCCCGGAACGTCCGTCCCGGCCAGCCTCACCCGCGTCCTGGACTCCATGACCGATGCTCCGGCCTTCATCCGCAACGGACGCCTCGACATCCTGGCTGTGAACCCGCTCGGGCGCGCCCTCTACGCCCCCCTGTTCACCGGCCGAACCCGTCCGGTCAACATCGCACGCTTCCAGTTCCTCGACCCCACCAGCCGCGACTTCTTCCCCGACTGGAACGCCTCCGTCAACACCACCGTCGCCCTCCTGCGCACCGAAGCCGGCCGGGCCCCGGGCAATACCGAGCTGACCGGACTGATCGGCGAACTCGTCACCCGCAGCGAAGAGTTCCGCACCGCCTGGGCCAAGCACAACGTGCGCCTCCACCACACCGGCCGCAAGTCCTTCCGCCACCCGGCCATTGGCAGGATCACCCTCGACTTCGACGCCATGGAACTGCCCGCACACCCCGGCCTCACCCTGACCGCCTACAGCGTCGAGCCCGGCACACCCGACCACGACGCACTGCGCCTGCTCGCCTCCTGGACCGCCACCGACCACGAACAAACCCACAACGAAGACCCCGCCCGCTCCTGACCTGCCCCGGGAAGCACCACGGCTCGGGACAGAGGGCAGACGCTCAGCCCATCCCCTCCGACGCAGCCGGCGACGGACGCCCATCGGCCCAGTCGGACAGCAGCCGTACCCGCCGCGCCGACTCGCTGCCTGGAACCGGCGTCAGGACCGACAGCAGGCCCGCGCCGGATGCCCGCCCTCCAGACGCGGATCTCACTGCGACGCGGTGATGCGGAAGACCGGGTGGTCCGGGGCGATCCGGCTGAGTTCCGCCGCGGGCGAGTCGGGGCCGACCCCGTCGAAGAAGGCGCCGACCTCCATCTTCCAGCGCTTCAGATAGGCGCGGAGGATCTCCGGCTTCTCCTCGTCCGGGACCTCGACCGCGTGGAAGGGCTGTGATCTGCGGCCGAGCAGCAGCTCGCCGCCGCCTGCCGCGCGCATGTTGCGGGTCCACTGGACGTGGCCGCGCGCGGCGACCAGATACTCCCCGCTGTCCAGCGTCAGCGGGTTGACCGGGGTGCGACGCCACTGGCCGCTCTTCCGTCCGCGCACCGCGAGAATGCGCGATCCCCAGACGCTGACCCCGCGTCTGGTCAGCCAGGCGACCGTCCTGTTGAGCACCTTGACCGTGAACCAGCCGGGCTGTCTGACGTACGTGGTCATCGGGTTCTCCCTCAGCGAAGTGTGAGCACTGCTCTCGTTCGTGAGCAGTGTGCCTCTGGTTGCCGATCCAAAGCAAGAGCACTGCTCTCATTGTTGGTCAGTGATCTGGAATCTGGCAGACTGGCCGCCATGAGTGCTGTCCGAGGAGCCAGAGAACGAGCCCGCACCGAGATCACCACGGCCATCAAGGACGAGGCGCGCAGACAGCTCGCCGACCAGGGCGCAGCGAAACTCTCCCTGCGCGCGGTCGCCCGCGAACTGGGCATGGTCTCCTCCGCTCTCTACCGGTACTTCCCGAGCCGTGATGACCTCCTCACCGCTCTGATCATCGACGCCTACGACGCGGCCGGCGACACGGCGGAGGCGGCACTCGCCGGAGCCGGCCAGGTCTCCGCCCGTGTCCGCTGGGTCACCGTCTGCGCGGCGGTACGCGGCTGGGCCCTCACCCACCCGCACGAGTGCGCCCTGATCTACGGCTCCCCGGTTCCCGGATACACCGCGCCCAGCGACACCATCGGCCCCGCGTCCAGGGTCGCCCTCGTCCTGATCTCCATCGCGGCCGAGGCATACCGCGGCGACGGCCTCGCGCTCCCGCCGGTGCCCCCCGCGCTGCGGCCCGAGGCCGAGCGCCTCGCGGCGGAGATCGCCCCGGACCTCCCACCCGCCGCGGCCCTCGCACTCACCGCGGCCTGGGCGCAGCTCTTCGGGCTGATCCTCTTCGAGGTCTTCGGCCAGTTCAACCGGGTGGTGACGGACCATGATGCCTTCTTCGATCAGGCAGCCGAGAACCTCGCCGACTCCGTCGGTCTACTCCGCAGGGAGTAGACGTGACCGCCACGCCGGGCTGACGTCCGGGGCACCTCCGCCGGTCTAGCGTTGCTTCCATGGACGAGCCGGGCACCGACGAGCGACGCGGACCCCTGAGGGGCGGACCGTCGTGGCCTCACGGCAGGTCCGGCCGCGACCGTCCGGCACGGAGGCGCGGCGGGCGTGGCGGACGGTCCCGTGCCGGACGTGACGGACGAGGCATGGGCCGCCGGGAGTGGCAGCGGGGCGGCCCGGGTGGCCGATGGCAGCCGCCGTGGGAAGGGGCGCCCGCGGACCGGCTGCCCTGGCGCTCCACGCTGCTCCTCACCGTGATCGTCCTGGTGGGGACGAGCATCGCCGCCCACGGGCAGGCCGGCTACCGTGCCCCGCTCGACGTCTGGGCCCGGCTGCTCCTCGTGGCAGGACAGGCGTTCCTGCTGCTCCGCCTCAAGTACCCGGTCGTCACCGCCTTCGCCACCGCGGCCTGCGCGATGGTCTATCTGGGCGCCGGATATCCGTACGGACCGGTCTTCCTCACCGTCGCCGTCGGCTGCTTCGGCGCCATCGTCGCGGGTCACCGTTACGCCGCCTGGTCCGCGGTCGCCATGCTGTGGGCCGGACACCTCCTGGCCGCCCACTGGCTCTACCGCCGGCTGCCGCCCGCGGGTGACCACGCCGCCCCCTGGGGGCAGGAACTGGCGGTCGCCGCCTGGGTGGTGGCGATCCTCGCCGCTTCCGAGCTGGCCCGGGTGCGCCGTGAGCGCTGGGCCCGCGAACGTGCCGAACGCCGGGCCGCCGAGAAGCGCCGCGCCGACGAGGAACGGCTGCGCATCGCCCGTGAACTCCATGACGTACTGGCCCACAGCATCTCGGTCATCAATGTGCAGTCCGGAGTCGGGCTCGCCCTCCTGGACTCCGACCCCGAGCAGGCGCGTACCGCCCTGACCACCATCAAGGCCGCGAGCAAGGAGGCGCTGGGGGAGGTGCGACAGGTGCTGGACACCCTGCGGGCACCCGGCGCGGCCCCGAGGGCGCCGGCCCCGGGACTCGACCGGCTCGGCGAGCTGGTGGAGCAGGCGTCCGCCGCCGGCCTCACGGTGGACACCGTGACCGAGGGCGTACGGAAGGAGCTCCCGCCCGGCGCCGATCTCGCCGCCTTCCGCATCGTCCAGGAGGCGTTGACCAATGTGGTGCGCCATTCCGGGTCCCGCACCGCCCGTGTCACTCTCGACTACGGCTCGGACCGGCTGGTCCTGCGGATCGAGGACGAAGGGCCCGCCACCCACGACGAGGCGGGCGGCAGCGGCAACGGCCTGGTGGGCATGCGGGAGCGGGCGGCCGCGCTGGGTGGCACCGTCGACGCGGGGCCGCGCCCCGGCGGCGGGTTCCGGGTCGAGGCCGCCATCCCGCTCAACGGCGGTGCCGCCGCGCCAGGTTCAGGACCGGCCGCCGCTACGGACGCGGCTCCCCGCGCCGCTCCGCCCTCCGTACCGAAGGAGTCACCGTGATCCGTGTCCTGCTCGCCGACGACCAGTCCCTGGTCAGAGCGGGATTCCGGGCGCTGCTCGACGCCCAGCCGGACATCGAGGTGGCCGGGGAGGCCGCCGATGGCGCCGAGGGACTGGCGCTCGTACGCGAACTACGGCCGGACGTCGTGCTGATGGACATCCGGATGCCGCTGCTCGACGGTCTGGCCGCCACCCGGAAGATCACCGCGGACCCGGAGCTGGCGGAGGTCAAGGTGGTCATGCTCACCACCTTCGAACTGGACGAGTACGTCTTCGAGGCGATCCGCTCCGGGGCCTCCGGTTTCCTGGTCAAGGACACCGAGCCGGAGGAACTGCTCCGCGCGGTAAGGGCGGTGGTCGACGGCGACGCCCTGCTCTCGCCGGGAGTGACGCGCCGCCTCATCGCCGAGTTCGCCGCCCGCTCCAAGGAGCCGGCCGCGGCCGTCGGCCTCGGCCGGCTCACCGAACGTGAGCGTGAGGTGATGGCCCTGGCCGGCATCGGCCTCTCCAACGACGAGATCGCCCGCCGTCTCGTCGTCAGCCCGCTCACCGCGAAGACCCATGTGAGCCGCGCCATGGTGAAGCTCGGCGCCCGCGACCGTGCCCAACTGGTCGTGCTTGCCTATGAGTCGGGCCTGGTACGCCCCGGCTGGCTGGGCTGAGGCCCCGCCCTCCGTATCCTCCGGTGAGGTCCTCAGCTGATACGCCGTACGCCGCCCGGTCAGCCGATCGCGGAGGTCTCCCGCCAGAGCCGGGCCAGGGACGTGTCGCCTGTCAGGGAGACCGCGGAGAGCGGACGGCGGTTCCAGAGCGTCGCGTAGAGCAGCGCGGCATCCCCGCTCAACTCGCAGTCGGCGGGGCCCTCGCCGGTGTGCTCGGTGCGGGGAGGCGCAGGGGAGAGGCGTACGGTCCAGACGTCCCCGGTGTCGGTGGCCCGTACCCGGAGTACCCGCGGTCGCTCCGTACGCACCCGGCTCCTGGAGCCCGCGTGGAACGCGCACAGCAGCTCATCGATGCCGTCTGCGGCGAACTCCGGTTCCGGCGGGTGCGGTTCGGGGCCGCCCTGCGCCGAGCTGCTCCGTGCCGGGCCGCCCGGTTCGAGGCCCAGGGCCGATTCGGCGTCCATCCGGTGCACGGCTGTCTCATGGGCCTGCCGCCTTGCCCAGAAGGCGAGCGGTGAAGGCGCGGGCAGAAAGGTCCAGCAGTCCAGGTCGTCCGGCGCGGCGGTGAGCGTCGTCACCAGCGCACGGTGTCCTTCTTGGAACCAGTCGAGGAGTTCGTCCCCGTCGAGCGCGGGCCCGCTGCCGGACCTGCGGAAGCGGGTGTGTCCCTCGGCGACGAGGGCCGTCGCCCAGCGGTGCACAGCGCCGGTGTGCCGGAGCAGGTCCCGTACCCGCCAGCCGGGGCAGGTGGGCACGGTGGCACCCGTGCCTGACCGGGCGGCCGCGGCGGCGAGCAGACGGCCTTCACGGTCGAGGGCCGGGACGAGTACGCCGGCCGGCAGGGACTCCATACGGGCGATTGTGCCAGTCTCAGGCGGGCTCGGGGGCCGAAGCGTTGCGGGTGGCGTACCCGATCAGGGCCGCGACCGCGGCGAGCAGCGCCACCGTGGTCAGCGCGATGGGCAGCGTCAGCCAGTCCGCGAGGAAGCCGATCACGGGCGGGCCGATGAGCATGCCTCCGTAACCCAGCGTTGACGCGGTGGCGACCCCGCCGGGGCCTGCCAGGGCGCCGGCCCGGGCGATCGCCACGGGAAAGCTGTTGGCGAGTCCCAGCCCCGCCATCGCGAAGCCGGTCAGCACGAGCCAGGTGGTCGGCGCGAGCGCTCCGACGAGGAGGCCGACGGCCGCCACGGTGGCGCCCCCGACGAGGGCGCGGGTCCGGCCGAAACGTTCCAGAAGCGCGGTGCCGGTCAGCCGGCCGACGGTCATGGCCAGGGCGAAGAGCGAGTAGGCGGCAGCGGCGACCCCTGGATGCGCGTGCAGATCCTGTTTCAGGTGCAGGGCGCTCCAGTCGGCCATGGCGCCCTCGCCGTACGAGGTGCACAGGGCGATCGTCCCGAAGACCAGGACCAGTCGGCGGCTGTGGCTGTCGAGGCGGCGGGGCGCCGTGTCCCGTACCTCGGTATGCGGCGCCGACGGGACGGGGTGCCGGAGCAGGTCGCGGCCGGCGAAGAGGGTCACCAGGAGGCCGACGACGGTCAGGCCGAGCAGATGGGACGAGGCCGGGAGCCGGCCGGCGACGAGCCCGCCCGCGCCCGCCCCGACCATGCCGCCGAGACTGAACGCGGCGTGGAAGCTGGACATCACCGGGCGGCGCAGCGCGGCGACGAGATCGACGGCGGCGCTGTTCATCGCGACGTTCAGACCGCCGTACGCACCGCCGAAGACCAGCAGGACCAGGCCGAGGGCCGGCGCCGAATGCATCTGCGGCGGCAGCGCGATGCTCAGGGAGAGGAGGACCGCGCAGGCGACGGTGACCGGATGGCTGCCGAAGCGCCGGCACAGCCGTCCCGTGAGCATCATCGTGATCACGCCGCCCGCCGATACACCGAGCAGCGCGAGCCCGAGCGCGCTCGCGGAAGCCCCGGTCTGCTGCTTGATGGCGGGGATACGGACCACCCAGCCGGCGAAGAGAAAGCCGTCCAGGGCGAAGAAGGTGGTGAGGGTGATCCGCAGACGGAGCAGGGAGGGTATGGCGCTGTTCTCGCCGAGGCCCCCCGAGAGAGCCGCCCCGACTTTGTTTAGATTCGGCACAAAAGAAGGATAGGGGGAGCGCAGGCGGGGAACAAGGGCGGTGCCGGTTCGTCTTCGGCCGCCCGGGACCATGGGAGACTCGCCCCCATGAACGGCAAGGTGACGACCAACCGGACGAAGCTGGAGCGTGGCCGCAGCGCGCTGGGACCGGCGCTGGAACTGGTCCACACGGGCCGCGCGCCCACCCGGGCCGTGCTCACGGCGGAGCTGGGAGTCACCCGCGCGACGGCGGGCGCGGTCGCCGCCGAGCTCGAATCCCTCGGGCTGATCCAGGTCGACTCGCGCCCCGGCGCGGCGGCGGGCTCCCAGGGCAGGCCATCGCACCGGCTCTCGGTCAACAGCGCCGGGCCCGTCGTACTCGCCGCCCAGGTGCACGCGGACGGGTTCCGCGCCGCGCTCGTCGGCCTCGGCGGCCGGACGGTCATGACCTCGCCCGGCTGTGTCGCGGTCTCCGCCGATCCCGCGCAGGTACTCGGGGAGGTCGTCGACGAGGGGGCCGCCCTGCTGCGCGACAGCGGCCTGCGCTGTGTGGGGGCGGGGCTCGCCGTGCCGTCGGCCGTCGCCGAACCGGAGGGCACCGCGCTCAACCCGCTGCACCTGGCGTGGCCCGCGGGGGCGCCGGTACGTGACATCTTCGCCGACCGGGTCCGGGCGGCGGGCATCACGGGTCCCGCCTTCACCGGCAACGACGTCAACCTCGCGGCACTCGCCGAACACCGCCACGGAGCGGGCCGCGGCGCACAGCATCTGCTCTGCGTGGCCACCGGGCACCGCGGTGTCGGCGGCGCGCTGGTCCTCGACGGCCGTCTGCACACAGGGAGTTCGGGGCTCGCCCTGGAGGTCGGACATGTCACGGTCAACCCCGAGGGCCGCGCCTGCTACTGCGGAAGCCGGGGCTGTCTCGACGTCGAGACCGACCCGCTCGCCTTCCTGACCGCCGCGGGACGCGCACCGGGCCCGGAGGGCTCGCTGCTCCAGCAGTCCCGCGACATTCTCCGTACGGAGTACGACGACCCGGGGGTACGGGTCGCCGCGCAGGAGATCGTCGACCGCCTCGGGCTCGGTCTTGCCGGGCTGGTGAACATCCTGAACCCGGACCGCATCATCCTCGGCGGCCTCCACCGCGAACTGCTCGACGCGGACCCGGAGCGGCTGCGCGCGGTCGTCGCCGACCGGAGCCTGTGGGGGCGCAGCGGCGGCGTACCGATCCTGCCGTGCACGCTGGACCACAACAACCTCGTGGGAGCCGCCGAGTTGGCCTGGCAGCCGGTGCTCGACGACCCGCTCTCGATCATCGGCTGAGAGCGGGGGCCGCCGTCCGGACCGGTGCGGTGGCCCGATGCGTCGGATCAGCCGTGCGGTCCGAGCTGTTGAGTCAGCAGTGCGGTCCGAGCCGTTGAGTCAGCCGTGCGGCCGCCGCCTCCAGCAGCAGCTCCAGGCTCTGTGCGTAGGCGGTGCGCCGCATCTCCGCCAGCAGCAGGCCCGAAGTCGCCGCGATATGGGGGTGGGTGCCGGCCGGCAGCGCGGCGTAGGTGCGGTGCCAGACCTGCCGCTCGGCTTCCCTCGCCCGCGGTGGCAGCGCGACACTGCTCGCGTCCAGAGCCGCGAAGGCGAGGGACGTGTCGACGAAGCTGTGATAGATCCGCACCGCTTCCGGGTCCGGGAAGCCGCCGTCGCGCAGTACACCCAGGATCGACTCGATCGCGTGCGTCTCGTGCGGCCGCCCGGTGACCCGGTGCGCCGCCAGCATCGCGGCCTGCGGATGCTTCTGGTAGGCCGCGTGGATCCGCAGCCCCAGCTCACGCAGGTCCTTGCGCCAGTCCCCGGTCGGCTCCCAGCCCGCGAAGGACTGTCCGATCAGCTCGTCGGCGACGGCCAGCAGCAGCCCGTCGGTGTTCGGGAAGTAGCGGTACAGCGCGCTGGGGTCCGCCCCCAGGGCCGCACCCAGCCGCCGTACGGTGAGCGCCGCCGCGCCGTGCTGCCGGATCAGCCGCAGCGCGGTCTCCACGATCAGCTCCTCCGAGAGCACCGTGCCCTGCTTGGTGCGCCGCCGCCGCGCTCCGGTCGTGGCCTGCCGTTCACTTCCGTCCGTCATGGCCGCGACCTTATGTCAACACCGTTGACCCGGTAAGGGGGCGCACGTTTCCATGTGGCTCCGGCGGACGGCGGCAGTGACCGGCGTACCCCGGGAGCACACACCGGACGCCGCTCCTTGACAGGCAGACGCTGCCTGCCGCGGCACGAGCGAAAGCAGCGGTGACCCGATGGCGGCAGACCTGGAGAAGTCCCTCGGCGTCGTGGACGGCGTGGTGATCGCCGCGTCGAGTACCGCCGCGACATCCAGTATCGGCATCGGCATGGGCCTGATCGCCGGAGCGGTCGGGCTGCATCTGCCGGTCATCATGCTGCTGGCCTTCCTGCCCGTCCTGGGCATCGCAGCGGCCTTCGCCCGGCTCAACCGGACCGAGCCCAACTGCGGCAACAGCTATGTCTGGGTGGGGCGTTCACTGAGCCCATGGCTGGGATTCCTGTCCGGCTGGGTGAACATCGTGGGCACCGTGGTCTTCCTCGCCTACACCACCACCGTCACCGGCTCGGTGCTGCTGCAACTGGCCGCCGAGGCCGGACTGCGCTCCTTCGCCGGGCTCGGCCTCGACCCCGGCAACACCCTGCAGACCACCCTGATCGGAATGGTGGTCCTGGCCGGTGTCACCGCCGCCGCGGTCACCGGTATCGACGTGGCCGCGCGTATCCAGCGCTATCTGCTGGTGTTCGAGTACCTGGTGCTGCTCGGCTTCTGCGGCTACGGACTCTTCGCGGGCTCCCACCCCTTCAGCTCCGACTGGTTCAACCCCCTCACCATCCCGTCCCTCTCCGGGCTGGCCCAGGGAATGGTCCTGGCGGTCTTCTGCTACTGGGGCTTCGACGCCGCGTTCAGCGTCTCGGAGGAGGTACGCGACCCACGCGACGCATCCCGGGGCGGGATGATCGCCCTGGTCACCATGGTGACCCTGTTCCTGCTCGGCGGGACCGCCTTCCAACGGGTGCTCTCCCCAGCGGAGTTGGCCGACCACGGCGCCGAAGGGCTGACCTACTTCGGCAACCGGCTGGCCCACCAGCCCCTGGCGGCGCTCCCTCTGATCGCGCTGATGTTCTCGGCCGTGGCCTCCCTGCAGTCGGGTGTCATCCCGACGGTGCGCGGGATGTTCGCCATGGGCCGCGACCGCACCCTGGGGCCCGTCTGGACCCGGATCCACCCCAGGCACGGCACGCCCGCCGCCGGCACCGTCCTGGTCGGCGCGATCGCCGCGCTCGTCGCCGTACTCTCCCTCGTCATCCCCAGGGTCAGCGACCTGATCAGCGCGGCCGTCAACGCCATCGGCATCGTCGTCGCCCTGTACTACGGCCTCACCGCGCTCGCGGCGGCCGTCCGCTTCCGCGGTCTGCTGCGCCACGCACCCCGGGAGGCGCTGGGCTCCGTGATCGCTCCCGTGCTGAGCGCCCTGGTGCTGTTCGCGCTGGGCGGCTATATGTGCTGGGGATACGCCACCTCCACCGACCACTTCGCACTCAGCGCCGACAACGGCTGGTTCGCCCTGATGGTGCCGGTGCTGATGGTCATCTCCGGTGTACTGGCGGCCGCCTGGGCCAAGTGGGGGCGCGGGTCCCCGTACTTCAGCACCGGCCTGGCCACCGACGCCGACGCCCCCGACCTGCTCGCCCCCGGACCCACCACCGTCTGACCCCACCGTCCGGCCCCGCAGCTGTCCCGTCCGGCCCCTCCCCGGGCCACCCGACTACGTACGGAGTACCGCATGACCACCCACGCCGACCTCGTCCTCACCGGCGGCCCCGTCTTCACCGCCGGCCCCTCCGGGCAGGGCGCCGACACGGTGGCCGTACGCGACGCCCGGATCGCCGCCGTCGGAGGGAGCGAGGTGCGCGACCTGATCGGCCCCGGCACCGAGGTGGTCGACCTGGCCGGGCGGCTGCTGGTCCCGGGCTTCACCGACGCCCATGTCCACGCCGTCTTCGCGGGTGTCGAGCTGGGCGAGTGCGACCTCACCGGCACCACCGATCTCACGGAGTACCTGAGCCGGATCGCCGTCTACGCCGCGGCCCGTCCCGAACGGGAGTGGATCACCGGCGGCGGCTGGTCCATGGAGTCCTTCAGCGGCGGAGTGCCCACCCGGCAGCTCATCGATACCGTCGTCGCCGACCGGCCGGTCCTGCTCTTCAACCGCGACCACCACGGGGCCTGGGCCAACACCCGCGCCCTGGAACTCGCCGGCCTCACCGCGGACACCCCCGACCCCGCCGACGGCCGGATCGAGCGCGAGCCCGACGGCACCCCTGCGGGCATGCTGCAGGAAGGCGCCACCGGGCTGGTCGCCCGGCTGATCCCGCCGACGACCACCGCCGAGCGCGTCGCCGGACTGCTGCGCGCCCAGTCCGTCCTGCACTCGATGGGGATCACCGGCTGGCAGGACGCCATCCTCGGCGTCTTCAACGGCGGGCCCGACGTCTCCGACGCCTACCTCACCGCAGCCCGCGACGGACGCCTCACCGCCCGCGTCAACGGGGCACTGTGGTGGGACCGTTCGCGGGGCGCCGAGCAGATCCCCGAACTGGTCGAACGGCGTACGAAGCTGCGTACCGGACGTTTCCGCGCCGACTCGGTCAAGATCATGCAGGACGGCATCACGGAGAACTTCACGGCCGCCATGACCGCCCCCT
Source organism: Streptomyces sp. NPDC059398 (assembly GCF_042751845.1). Classification (NCBI taxonomy): domain Bacteria; kingdom Bacillati; phylum Actinomycetota; class Actinomycetes; order Kitasatosporales; family Streptomycetaceae; genus Streptomyces; species Streptomyces sp. NPDC059398. Next base: position 24,770 of record NZ_JBHYWP010000075.1, read on the forward strand.
ATCTGGACTCCTGCGGCTGCGTCACCGCCAACAGCGGCCTCAGCTTCGTCGACCCGGCCGCGCTGCGCGACCATGTCACCGCGCTGGACGCGCTGGACTTCCAGGTCCACTTCCACGCGCTCGGCGACCGCGCCGTCCGTGAGGCCCTGGACGCGGTCGAGGCGGCTCTGGCCGCCAACGGCCGCCGCGGGAACCGGCACCACCTCGCCCACCTCCAGGTCGTCCACCCCGACGACGTGCCGCGCTTCGCCCGGCTGGACGCGATCGCCAACCTCCAGCCGCTGTGGGCGACCCACGAGCCGCAGATGGACGAACTCACCATCCCCTTCCTCGGCGGTGAACTCGCCTCCCGGCAGTACCCGTTCGCCGACCTGCTGCGCGCGGGGGCGAGGCTGGCCGCGGGCAGCGACTGGCCGGTGAGCAGCCCCGACCCGCTCCAGGGCATCCATGTCGCCGTCAACAGGACCGCCTACGGCGAAGACCGCCCGCCGTTCCTCCCCGCACAGCGTCTCGACCTCCGTACGGCGCTGACCGCCTACACCGCGGGGTCGGCCCATGTGAACGGTCTGGACGACGGAGGCACGATCCGGGCAGGCGCCCTCGCCGACCTCGTCGTACTCGACCGCGACCCGTTCGCGGGGCCCGTGGAGTCCATCGGCAGCACGGGGGTGGCGCTGACCTACGTCGGCGGCGAGCGCGTCCACGCGAGCTGAGGCCGGCCCCCCGAGGGGGGGGGAGGGAGAGACCCGCCCCGGGCAGTAGGGCCGCCTCGGGCAGGAGGCCGCCCCGGACCCCCCCTCGTACTGCTGTCGGCGCAGCCGGACAGCCGCCGCCCGTACGACGCCCGCGGCCCCTCGCGGAGGGAGGCTCGAAAGCAGCAGGGAACCAGTAGGGGACCCTCCCACCGAGGAGCTGAACCGATATGAACACGCTGGCCTTCGCGGGACCCGGGCCGTGGATCCTGCTCGTCCCGTTCCTCTGGGCGGCGGTCATTCTCACCGTCGTCACCGTTCTGCGCCGCACCGTGTGGCGACGCGGCGGCGGGCGAGGCCCGTGGCAGGGCCCAGGCCGGCCGCTCCCGGCCCACGGCGAGAACGCACCGATCGCGGTGCTCGGCCGCCGATTCGCCGCAGGTGAGATCGACGAGGAGGAGTACTGGCGCCGGCTGTCCGTCCTGGACGAACAGTTCGGCTCCGCCTCCAGGAGCGGTCCTGCCTGAGCTGACCGCACCCGTCCGGGCCGCCGGGCGGTCGTCGGCGAACGGCCCCGAAGTCGTCGCGCCGTACACCGGAGTGTGATGGGCCAGGGGGCCGGTGGGCGGCGCGGCCGGAAGGGTGAACCACACGACCTTGCCCGTCGGCCCGTGCGGCCGTACGCCCCAGCACTCACTGACGGCGGCGATCAGCGAGAGTCCGCGCCCGCAGGTCGCGAACTGCTCGGCGTCGCGCACCAGGGGCATCCGGGGGTCGTGGTCGTGGACGGAGACCGTGAGCCGGTCGAGCAGCAGATCCATCTCGACGGTGCACAGTTTGTCCGGCTGGGCGTGGCGGTGGACGTTGGTGAGCAACTCGGTGACGCCCAGGGCCGCTTGGTCGATCAGCGGATCGAGATGCCAGTAGCGCAATTGCGCCGATACGATTCTGCGGACCTGCCCGATACGGGACGGCAGGGCTTGGAGTTCTACTGCGCAGTGCCTGGTGGGCTGGGTGATCACGGCTGCGACTCCCCGAATGAGGTCCGGAAGAAGACGAAGTGGTCCGGCGGAGAGCTGGTCTCAGCGTGACCGCCGGTAAACCGTTAGTGATGTGACACCAGAGTCACCCAGGGGGTGCTGCTTCGCAACTCGCGCCCGTGTCAGCGCCTGCTGCCCCGGTGGACCGCGTCCAGGAATCGGGCGACCGACCTGGAGCTGTCGAGCGGCAGATTCCGCTGGCCCATGGTCAGCCGGTAGCGGGTGCCGTTGACGGTCGCGACCATGCGTCCGACCTTGGCGAACCACGGCTTCCCCGCGCTGACCGTGGTCAGCGGGGCGCTGTCGATCTCGCGCCCGCTGCTGGTGAGCAGGGCCAGTCTGCCGTCCTTGATCAGTACCTGTCCGGCCCGGGTGAGCGAACGGGTCCACCGTTCGATCCGTACACCCGTCGCGGTGAATTCCGCATCCGACATCGTTCTCCCCGCCCTCTTCCGCTGGTCTCCCTCCCGGAAGTGTGCCGGGCCACGGGCCCGCGCACCAGTACACCGGGGGTAACCGGGCCGCATTTGGCTCATGCCGGTATGTCCCGCTGTTCCGCAAGTCAGCCCTATGGGTGGTCAAAGTGAATGTTTGTGCAGGTGGGGCCGGTATGGTCACGGGCGGAGACCGAAGCGGAAACCATGAGGGGCGGCAACGGTGAGTACGAGCACAGAGAGATCCGGGGGCGGAGCCGCGGCGACCGCCGATGTGGACCGCAGCGACCCGGAGTACCGGGCCTGGCTCAAGGAGGCCGTCCGCAAGGTCCAGGCCGACGCGAACCGGTCCGCCGACACCCATCTGCTGAGGTTCCCGCTCCCCGAGGAGTGGGGCATCGACCTCTACCTCAAGGACGAGTCGACCCACCCCACGGGCAGCCTGAAGCACCGCCTTGCCCGTTCGCTCTTCCTCTACGGACTCTGCAACGGGTGGATCAGGCCCGGGAAGCCGGTCATCGAGGCGTCCAGCGGTTCGACCGCGGTCTCCGAGGCATATTTCGCGGGGCTGATCGGCGTCCCCTTCATCGCCGTCATGCCGCGCACCACCAGCGCGGAGAAGTGCCGGCTGATCGAATTCCACGGGGGGCGGTGCCACTTCGTGGACGACTCCCGGCGGATGTACGAGGAGGCCGCGTCGCTGGCCGCGTCGACCGGCGGTCACTACATCGACCAGTTCACGTACGCGGAGCGGGCCACGGACTGGCGCGGCAACAACAACATCGCCGAATCCATCTACCAGCAGCTGAGACTGGAGCGGTACCCCGAGCCCGCCTGGATCGTCGCGACAGCGGGGACGGGCGGCACATCCGCGACGATCGCCCGCTATGTGCACTACATGCAGCACGACACCCGGATCTGCGTCCCCGACCCGGAGAACTCCTGTTTCTTCGACGGCTGGACCCGGAACGACCCGGCGGCGACCAGCGACTGCGGCTCGCGCATCGAGGGCATCGGCAGGCCCCGGATGGAGCCGAGCTTCGTGCCCGGCGCCATCGACCGGATGATGAAGGTGCCGGACGCGGCCAGCGTCGCCGCCGTACGCGCCCTCGACCGGGTCATCGGACGCAAGGCGGGCGGATCGACCGGTACGGGGCTGTGGAGCGCGCTGAAGATCGTCGCGGAGATGGTGGCCGAGGGGCGCACGGGCAGTGTGGTCACCCTGCTCTGCGACCCGGGCGACCGCTATCTGGACAAGTACTACTCCGACAGCTGGCTGGAGGAGCAGGGCCTGGACATCACACCGTACGCCGCGGCCATCGAACGGCTGCTCGTCACCGGCGTCTGGACCGAGTAGGCCCGGTCCGCCCGTTGCGGGAGGGGCGCGCCTCCCGCGGTTCCGGCTCAGGCGGCCGTGGCGATCCGGCTGTCCAGGCTGCGTGCGGCTCCGTGGAAGGCCCGCCCCAGTCCGGACCGGCCGAGCCGGATCCCGGCGAGCAGCGGAGCGGGGCCGTCCGCCGCGAACGTCCACTGGACACGCGTCCCGGAGTCCGTGGCGGTGAGCCGCCACTCCTCCAGGAGGGCCCGCAGACCGGGTGTGTTGGTCTCGTCCACGCGGTAGGCGTACCGGGTGGACGGCTCGGCGGCGACCACGGACTCCAGGAAGCGGGTGCCGCCCTTGAGCCGCACCTCGCGGCCGCCCTCGGTGGCACGGGCCGTCGTGACCGCCGGGAACCAGCAGGGCCAGCCCGCGACATCCTCGGCCAGGGCCCGGTAGACGGCGTCGGGGGGCGCGGAGAGCCCGGCGGCGAAGACCAGCCGCAGGGGTGCGGTCCCGACGAAGTCGAGGCCGACGGAGCGGAGTCGGCGAGCCATCGGGCCGCACCTCCAGAGGTCGGTGGGGGACGGGCCCGCACACCATAGCTGACGCTTTATCAGCTGTCAGTACCGCGTGAGCCCGCCGCACATCCCCGGAAGGCCGCCGTGCACGGGTGAGCCACCCGCTTCCCCACCGGGCTACCGGTCGGTAAGAATCACCCCGTACGCGCACCTGTGCGAGCAGCGCACCGAACTCCGGAGGTTCCATGCCGATCGCCGACCGTCCGACCACGTACCTCGCCGCGCTTCTGGCGGGCGCGGGGGCGGCCCACTTCCTCGTCCCGCGCCCGTTCGACACCACGGTGCCGCCCTGGCTCCCCGGCAGGGCCCGGACGTACACCCGGGTCAGCGGGGCGGTCGAGCTGCTGCTCGCGGCGGGTGTGGCGGTGCCCGCCACGCGCAGAGTCAGCGCACGCGCCGCCGCCGGGCTCTTCGTGGCGGTCTTCCCCGCCAATGTGCAGATGGCGTACGACTGGCGGAAGCGCCCCGCCCCGCTCAAGGCGGCGGCGCTCGCCCGGCTGCCGCTCCAACTGCCGCTGGTGGCCTGGGCGGAGAAGGTGAGCCGGACCGCGCGGCGCGCCGGCACGGGCGCCGACACGGGGCGCTGACGCGGCACGGTGGTGCCGGACTCAGAGGTGTCGGGCAGGCTGTCCCGGTCTCAGACCGTCTGCGCCGCCCCGGAGTCCAGCGCCCGGTCCACGGCCCGGGGCAGCGGGGCCAGTTTCAGCAGGCCCGCGACCGTACCGGCCGTGAGCGAGTGCCAGAGTCCGGGCCTGCGGAGCATCGCGTGGTCCCCGCCGGTGACCGTCAGAGCGCAGGCGCGGGCGCCCGACTCCCGTGCCCGGCGTACGAAGTCGGCGCTTCCCGCGGGGTCGGTCGTACGGTCCCGGTCGCCGTGCAGCAGCACGATCGTGCGCCCGTCCAGATGATCGGCCGTCTCGTCCGGCGGGCACCAGGGGGCCAGGCCGACCACCGCGCGCACCAGCGGGTGCGATGCCGCGCTCAGCGCCGCACGGCCGCCCATGGAGTGCCCGACGAGCACCACCGGGACCGAGCCCGCGGTCGCGGCGAGTTCGTCGAGGGCGCGCCGTGCGTCGTACGCGGCGTCCGCGCGGGTGCCGTTCCAGCCCCGGTACCGGTAGCGGACCCGGCCCATCAGTACGGAGTGCCCCGCGGTGGCCTCGGCGATCCGCGCGCCGATGGGCCGCATCCGGGCCTCCGGCAGGTTCCATGGCGGCGGCGGGCGCAGACCGTCGGCCCGGCCGCCGTGCAGCAGCAGTACCGCGGCCCGCGGCGCAGTGCAGGGCCTGGTGACTGTCAGGGCGGTGGGCTGCCGCACACCGTCGTTCCGCGGTTCGGACACGTGCGGGACTTCCTTTCCTGGCCGGTCGCTCACCGGGACCCGTACCGCCGTACCCGACGGGCCCCGTGTGGTCCTTCGTGGCAGGCGGCGGTCCGGATTGCCCCGTCGGACCGTGGAGCGGGCGACCGGACCACCGGCCGGGCCGGCGTCCGTCAGCCCGTGTCCTCGCGGCCGCCGGCCACGACGAGACCCGGCAGATACTCGGTGATCTCCTCGCGCACGCCCGCGGACAGCCCCGAATCGGTGACGAAGGCGTCCACGTCCTCCAGCGTCGCGAACGAACTCAGCCCCACCGTGCCCCACTTGGTGTGGTCGGCGACCACCACCACCCGCCGCGCGGACCGCACGAACCTGCGGTTCGTCTCGGCCTCCGCGAGGTTGGGGGTGGAGAGCCCCGCCTCGGCCGATATGCCGTGCACGCCGAGGAACAGCACATCGAAGTGGAGCGACCGGATCGCCTGGTCGGCCACCGGGCCCACCAGTGAGTCCGACGGTGTACGCACCCCGCCGGTCAGGACCACCGTCGCGGCGCCCGGCCGCTGCCCGCCACCGCCCGTGACGCGCTGGGCGGAGTGGAAGACATCGGCGACGCGCACCGAGTTCGTCACCACGGTCAGATCGGGCACGTCGACGAGGTGCTGGGCGAGGGCGTACGTCGTGGTCCCGCCGGACAGGGCGATGGCGCTGCCCGGCGCGGCCATCGCGGCGGCGGCCCGTGCGATGTCCTCCTTGGCGCTCAGTTCGAGACCGGACTTGGCCTCGAACCCCGGCTCGTGCGTGGACGCCTCGACCACCGGCACCGCACCGCCGTGCACCTTCTCGATGACACCCTGGCGCGCCAGGGTGTCCAGGTCCCGGCGGACCGTCATGTCCGAGACGCTGAGCTTGCGGGTGAGCTCGTTGACGCGGACCCCGCCCCGCCGCCGTACCTCGTCGAGGATCAGGGCGCGACGCTGCTCCGCGAGCAGGTTCTGATTGTCGCTCACCGCAGGGTCCGGTCCTTCCACGCGCCGATGCGGTGCCAGGGGGGTGTCCCCTGGCCACCGGGGATCCCTCATCCTCGCACGCAGAGTTCCCCGCCGCGCCACTGGTTGCCGCTCCTCTTCCGGGGGGAGATTCAGTAAGAGCCGTGCGGCGGGCGGCCGCTGTCCAGGATTCTGGGCGGACACCGCCGACCGTCCCCTCCACGAGAGCGAGCCACCGCCGTGCCCCCACCCCCGCCCCCCGGTGAGAGCGGCGCCCCCGCCCTCGAACTCCTCGTTCACGGCGTCGGCGGAGCCACCCCGCAGGAGATGCTCGGTGACGCGCGCACCGTCCGGGTCACCGGCGACGAGACGGCAGCGGTCTACCGCCGTGCCGACGACACAGAAGCCGATGCCACCGGAACCGGGGCCGGGCCGCATCCGCAGGGCACCCCGGAGGCCCCGGTCCCCGAGGCGTACGTCTGGTCCAACCTGACCTCGGGCAACAGCGCCCGCGCCCTCTGGCTGCTGCTGCTCCCCTTCATGGTCGTCAACCTCGCCCACTGGATGCTGCCGTCGGGCCGCGGCGGGGGACGGGCCGTCCGGCTGTACGGGGTGCTGGTACGGCTCGTCGCGCTGAGCCTCACCGTGCTGCTCGTCGCGTCCGCCTGCGAGGTGGCACTCGACCTGACGGCCTGGCAGTGCGCCGGGTCGGCCGGCTGCTCGGACGGGAAGTCCTGGCTCGGGTTCCTGGCCGCCGCACGCGGCGGCTGGTGGGCCCAGCCGGGCCGCAGGCTGGCCGTGGCTGCGCTCGTGCCTACCGCTCTGACAACGCTGCTCTGGTACCTCTCCAACCGCACCTGGAGCGCGTACGAGTCCCAGCAGCCGCTGAGCGACGACGCGAGGACGGCGGACGCCGCAGCGGACGGTGAGGGCGGGGACGGCGGCTTCCCCGCGCTCGGCCGGCCGGGATTCTGGTACGGGCGCCGGCTGGTCGCCCGGCTGCGCGCGGCGCACACCGCCGCCGGATTCCTCACCGTCGCCGCGGCCCTCACCGTCGCGGCCGCCACCTTCGACCGCCGCTCATCGGCGACGCTCCTGGAGGCCATCGGCTGGCTGCTCCAGGCAACGCTCCTGGTCGCGGCGGTAGTTGTGGTCTGGGTTGTCTGCCGCAGAGGCCGTACCGAGACCCGGCTCGACGAAGAGCTCGACCGGGCCGTCGTCACCCTGCTGCCGGGCGGCGCGCTGGCCCTGCTCGCCCTCTCCGTCGTCTACGCCGCCTGGTCGAGGCCCGGCTGGCGGTCGGGCGGAACCCTCCCGGGCGACCGCACCTTCGGCATCCTGACCCTCGCCCAGCTCGCCCTCGTCGTCATACTGGCCGCCGTCGCCCTGGTCATGTACCGCCGCGCTCCCCACACCCGTACCGCGCTGCGCGGCCTCGGCGGGCCCGCGGTCGCCCTGCTGGCCTGCGCGCTCGGCGGAGTGATGACCGGCGGTGTCGCCCAGCGCGTGGCCGACTGGCTCGACGGGCCGGGCACCCCGGGCATGGGCAGCAGAAGCTCCATCACGGGCCCCCCGGTGCTGCTCAGCTGGCAGGCTTCCGTCATCCCGGTCCTGCTCTTCCTGCTGCTGCTCCCGGTCGCGTACTACGCCCTGCGGACCCTTCGCCGGGAGCGCCGCATCGCCCGGACCCTCATGACGGAGTACCCGGGGGAGAAGCCGGACCGGGTGCGCACCCGGCAGATCGCCGGGGTCCGCGCCCGCGCCCAGCTCACCGACGCCGCACCGCCGTTCGTCGGCATCGTCTCGGCGGCCACGCTGCTGCTCGGCGGGGGCGCGCTCGTCGGCTCCTGGCTCAGCGACCAGGTGCCGGGCCGGGCCGCCGACACGGCGCCCGGTTTCATCGCGTCCGCCGCCGACGCCGTGCAGGCGGCCGGGTCCTGGCTGGTCGGGCTCGGCTTCATCCTCTTCGTCACCCTGGGCAGGCGCGCGTACCGCGACGCCTCGGCCCGGCGCAGCGTGGGGATCCTCTGGGACGTGGGCACCTTCTGGCCGCGCGCCGCGCACCCCTTCGCACCGCCCTGCTACGCCGAGCGCGCGGTGCCCGACCTGACCTGGCGCATGTTCACCTGGACCGACCGCACCGGCGGGCGGCTGGTGATCTCCGGCCACTCGCAGGGCAGCGTGCTGGCCGCGGCCGCGGTCTGGCAGCTGCCCGCCCGTACCCGCCGCAGGGTCGCCCTGCTCACCTACGGTTCCCCGCTGGAGCGGCTGTACGGGCGGTGGTTCCCGGCGTACTTCGGGCCCGACTGCCTCGACGGGCTGCACCGGGAAGTGCCCTGCTGGCGCAATCTGTGGCGGGCCACGGATCCCATCGGGGGCTGGGTGATGCGCGGTGGTGACATCGACCGGGGGCCGCTGCGCGATCCGGCCGCCTACGGCAGGACCCGCGAACACCCGCTGCCCGATCCGATCCTGGGCCACTCCGACTACCAGGCCGACCCCGCCTTCGCGGAGGAGCGAGCGGCGCTGCTCGACCGGCTGGCGGCGACGGTGCCCCACCAGGCGCCGTACCGGAGCCCGGTGCCGGACCCCGTAGGGGGCCCGGCACCTGACCTGCCCGGGGCCGCCCAGGCCGCTCCCGGGCAGGTCAGGGCAGTTCCGGCAGATCCTCCGGAAACAGCAGACTGAGATCGTCGGTCGACATCTCGGTGAACTGGGCCACCCGGCCCGCGTGCCGCTCCACCATGGCCTCGAACGTCTGCCGGGCGGTCCTGCCGTTGCCGAAGGCGGGGCCCTTGGGCAGCACTGTGAAGTACTTCAGGAGAGCCTCGGGCGCCCCTTCGCCGAGCCGGTACTCGTGCTCGTCGGCCTGCTGCTCGACGATCCGCAGCAGCTCTTCCGGTGCGTAGTCGCCGAAGGTGATGGTGCGGGAGAAACGCGAGGCCACACCGGGGTTGACCCCCAGGAAGCGCTCCATCTCCGCGGTGTACCCGGCGACGATCACCACCACCTCGTCCCGGTGGTCCTCCATCAGCTTCACCAGGGTGTCGATGGCTTCCTTGCCGAAGTCCCGGCCGGAGTCCTCGGGGGAGAGGGCATACGCCTCGTCGATGAAGAGCACCCCGCCCCTGGCCCGGTCGAACGCCTCCTGGGTGCGGATCGCCGTCGAGCCGATGTGCTCTCCCACCAGGTCGACCCGGGAGACCTCGACCAGATGTCCGCGCTCCAGCACCCCGAGCGAGGCGAGGATCTCGCCGTACAGCCGGGCCACCGTGGTCTTGCCGGTGCCGGGGGAGCCCGTGAACACCAGATGGCGGCGGGCGGACGCGGCCTTGAGGCCCGCTGCGGCCCGCCGCCTGCCGATCTCGATCATGTCGGTGAGGGCGCGCACCTCGCGCTTGACGCTCTCCAGGCCCACCAGGGTGTCCAGTTCGCCCAGCACGTCCACCGAGGAGCGTATGGGCTCGTCGGCGGAGGCGGCAGGGGCGGAGGCGGCCGGGGCGGCGGCCTGGGCCGTCCGGGGGCCGGGCACCGCGCCGAGCAGGCCGGACGTCTGCACCGCGGTCGCCGCGGCGGGCGCCCCCGCGGCGGAGGCCCTGTGCCCCTCGGTCAGCAGGCCGCTCTCATCGCTGCTGCACTCCTCGACCAGGGGGCCGCCCGTACCGCCCTCACCCGCGGCGCCGCCGTCGGCGAACTCGTAACCGCTGCGCGCGCACCGCTCGGTACGGCAGCGGGTCAGGGTGGTGCGGCAGCCGTCTATGACATGGAAGCCGTAACCTGCGCTGCCCGTCACCCGGCAGCTGTGGAAGGTGCCGCGCCCCTCGGCCGACACATAGAAGCCGGCCTCCGCGGGGGAGGTCACGGTGCACCGCTCGATCCTCGGGTCGGCGCCCTTGGTGACGATGACACCGGTCTGCACCGCGTCGATGGTGCAGCCGCTCAGCGTGCCGCCACTGCCGTGGTCGCGGAACCAGGCGCCGGTGGACGCCTCCCGGATACGGCAGTCGTCCAGCTGCGCCGTGGCGCCGTCGCTCACCGAGACCGCCGTGTTCCGCACCTGGGAGAGATCGCTGTCGACGACGTCGGCGCGTGAGCCGCGGTCCAATACGAAGATCGCGTCCGGTACGTCGTGCACCCGGCAGGAGTCCAGCACCACCGTCGCCCCGTCGCTGACCCAGACGGCCGGGTAGTCGCCCGTACTGTCGTGGATCTCGCACTGGTTGGCGTCCACCCGGGTGCCCGGGTCCCATACCGACAGCCCGTTGCGCCCGAAGCGCCGGACCGACGAACGCGTCAGTGTCAGCACCGAACGGGACCGCAGATCGACCGCGTTCTCCGGGATGTCGTGGATGTCGCAGTCGGAGAGCGTCAGCACCGCGTCCGTGTCCAGGGTGACGCCGTCGGCCGATGTGCGGTGCACGCTGCAGTCGGTCAGATGGGCCGACGCGCGCGCGGCGACCTGTACGCCGACGCCCTTGACCTCGTAGAACTCGCAGCCGAACGCCTCAAGGCCGCTGCCGTCGCCGGAGACACTCAGCCCGGCCCCGGACGCGTGGTGGACACGGCAGCGCTCGATCCTGGGGTGGGCCCCGCCGTGCACCGAGATGCCCGACTGGCCAGCCGCGACCACCTCGCACTCCTCGAACACCCCGCCCGCGCCGTCCAGTACGCCGATGCCGACCCCCGCCGGATTGTCGACGGTGCAGCGGCGCACGGTCGGCCGGGCCGCCCCGCGCACCTCGATGCCGACGGCGGAGCGGGTGACGATCCGCAGATCCAGCAGCTCGGGGGTGCCCTCCTCGACGAGCAGCGCGGGCGCCGAGGAGTCCTGCCCCTCGATCTGGAGGTCCTGGACGACCGCGGACGCCCGTACGGTGAGCGGGATCCCGTCCGCGGGCGCGATCCGCACCGAGCCGGACGCGCCATCGGTGCCGCGCAGCGTGATCGCGTGCTGCACGACGAGATTCTCGCGGTACGTGCCGGGAGTGACCGTGAGGACGTCACCGTCGCCTGCGGCCTCCAGGGCGGCGGAGAGGGAGACGTACTCGCCTGTGCGGCGCCGCCACCTCGATGTTCCGGTGTACGTCACCTGGACCGTGCCCTGTGCCATGGCGCTGTTGTGCCCTCACCTCGTGTGCCCGACGGATGTGGCCCCACCGTAGCGCGCGAGGGGAGCGGGAGTTGACGCGAGAGCCGGTCTCAGCTGCCGGTGCCCGTACGGCCCCACTCGGGACCGGCTTCGCTCCAGGCACGGTCGAGTCTCACGTACCGCCGCCGTACCAGTCGCCATACGACGAGACGGCGCCCCACCACGATCAGCCCCGCCGTCGCCGCGGCCGACCCGAACCCCGCGAGCACCGCGCGTGCCCGCACCGTACGCGGCTTCATGGGTCTGCTGACGAGGTGTCCGCGGTCGTCGGTCCAGACGAGCAGGCGGTCACCGGGGAGGTTGCCGCCCTTGAACGTGGAGAGCACCCCGCTCTGCCGGCTGCCGTCCACACCGGACCAGACGGCGGCGGCCCGGCCGCGGGGCACGGCGTCCGAGATCCCGTCGGGGTTGGCGGCCACCACCGAACGCTCCGGCAGCGCCCGTACGACGGTGGCTGTCGTCGGATGCCGGTGCCGGCGCTGGACGCGGGCGGTGTCCTGGAGGGCGCTGTCGGTGAGGGAGCCGCAGACCCACCCCGCCAGGGGCGCCGCGACGGCGATGAGGAACAGCGCGACGAGCGCCACCCACGCCTCGGCGAGATCCGTCCCACGGCGCAGGGGGTTGCGCCGCCAACGCCACACACCGGCTGCTGCTCGCACGCTCCCGCACCCCCTTCCGCATCCGTCCTGGCCCCACTGGCACGGCCCGTACGACTGGACACAGTGAGATCGTTCCCACTCCCTGCAACGAGCCTGCCGTATCTGTGAGTTCCCTGGGAAAGGAGGTCTCATTCGGGAGAAACGGGTCTCATCCGAGGATGTGAACCGGATCACCGACATGCAGGACACCGGTGGTCTCGGGGACGAGATTCTGGCCGAACAGCAGATCATTGTCCACGCGGCGGTGCCGGGCGAGGGTGCGCAGCGGCTCTCTGCCGCGCTCGGCCGTGAGCTGGTCGATGGTGGTGACCGCGCAGCGGCCCGAGGGCTTGGCGACCCGGAAGACCACCTCGCCGATCGCGATCCGGGTCCAGTCGTCCTCGGCCCACGGCGACGAGCCGGACACCACGACATTTGGCCGGAAACGGTCCATCGGAAGCGGCCCCTCGGCCGGCAGGTCGCCGCCCGCGATGAGGGAGTTGAGGGCGCTGAGCGAGGAGAGAGTCGTGAGCAGCAGCGGATAGCCGTCCGCCAGGCTGACGGTCTCGCCGGGCCGGGCGAACCGCGGATCGACCGGACGCCGCACCGCGGGCTCGTCGAGGTGGACCAGGCGCACGGCCGCGCCGAGATACGCACTGAGCCAGTCATCGGCCGCAGGTCCGGCCGGTGCGACGTCGACCTTGTCCCGGAAGAGCTGCACCCCGACCGTGCCCACCCGCTCCGGCACCGCGACCGTCAGCGGCTCGCGTCCCGGCGCTGCCAGCCTGACCGCGCCGCCGGGCAACGGCTCCGCTGCCGCCAACGCGAGCCGTGGCTGCTGGCGTTGGGTGACGGCCTTGCCGTCCTCGTCCACGAGCATCCACCGCCGGTCACCGGCAAGCCCCCAGGGTTCGACCGCGGCCGAACCCGGCGCACACCCCGCGAGGGACTTGACCGGATGGATGTGGATTCCGTGCAGAACTGTCTGAAGCGGTTGCGACACGGCAGTCATCCTGCCATCCGGCCCTGGCGCGCCGGAGGACCGGTCAGTATCCGCGGCCCTGGTACGGGCGGTTGTACGGATCCTCGTACGGCGAGGGCGCGGGCCGCTGCGCGGCCGGACGCATCGCCTCGTAACCGGCGCCGCCGACCGGCCGCTGGGGCTGCGCCTGCGGTCCCGGGTAGCCGCGCGGGGCCGAGGCCTGCTGCGGGATGTACGGAGCGGGCGCGTGCTGCATCGACTGCGGCTGCGCCATCGGCTGCGGGTAACCGTAGGACGGTGCCTGCTGCGAGGGGCCGGCCGGCAGTGCGGGCAGCGCCGAGGGCAGCGCGGGCAGATAGCTGTTGCCGGTGTCGTAAGCCGAGGGGACTCTGATCGGAGCGATCTGAGGGGTGCCCCGCTCTGCGACAAGAGAATCGTAGATAGGGGTGTCCGGGAAGGATGGTGCGGAGTAGTACCCGCCACCGTAGGTTGCACGGGGGGACGTCATGGCACATAAGTAAAGCCCACGATGTGCTGATTGGGGAGCCCGATAAGAGGGTTGTTTGGCGCGTTCCGGGTGACTGTGGATCGCCAATGCGAGCGAACTTGCCAAAAACGGTCGTCAGGCCTGACTCTGATCGGGTAGTGGCCTGCTCGTGGGTGGGTTACCGGCAAGTTGCCGCCGGATGGCGCAACGATCTTCCCGGGCTCATCCGGAGCGTTCGACAGCGCCCGGGATTAGGTTGGCCGTACTGAAATCTACGGCTTCACCGCGCCAGTTGGGGGCGAGCATGTCAATGCTTAAGGGAACCAATGTTCCGGTGTCGGCCCAGGCCGTGCGGGTCGAATTGGGATGGCGGCCGGGCCCCGGGGTGCCGGATGTCGACGCCTCGGCCCTGCTGCTCGCATCGGGAAAGGTGCGCACGGACGCCGACTTCGTCTTTTACAACCAGCCGCAGCACGCATCGGGTGCGGTCCGCCACGAGGGCAAGACGACCACGACGGACACCGCGACCGACGTCCTCTCGGTGGATCTCGCGCTGGTGGAGCCCACCATCGAGCGGGTAGTCCTCGCGGCATCGGCCGACGGGGGCAGCTTCGGCCGGGTCCCCGGGCTGTACGTCCGGCTGCTCGACGCGGCCGACGGCACGGAGATCGCCCGCTTCGACAGCCAGGACGCGACGGTGGAGACCGCCTTCCTCCTCGGTGAGCTCTACCGGCGGCAGGGCGCCTGGAAGTTCCGTGCGGTCGGGCAGGGGTACGGCAGCGGTCTCGAAGGGCTCGCCACGGACTTCGGGATCAGCGTGGACGACGCACAGCGGCCCGCGCCGCAGGCTCCGGCCGCACCTTCAGCGCCGTCCGCGCCTCCTTCCGCACCACCGGCCGCGCCCGTACCGCCGGCCGCTCCGCCGGCCCCTCCCGCCGCGCCGGAAAGCGCCGCTGCGGCGCCCCCACCGCCACCGCCCGCCGCGCCTCCCGCGCCGCTCACACCCGTACGGCTGAGCAAGGTCACCCTCACGAAGGAAGCGCCCAAGGTCTCCCTCGCGAAGCAGGGCGGGACATCGGGGGCCATGCGGGTCAACCTCAACTGGGAGACCCGTCAGCAGCCCAAGGGCTGGGCGGCCAAGCTCGGCAAGGCGCTGAACTCCGGTATCGACCTGGACCTGTGCGCGCTCTACGAACTGACCGACGGGCGCAAGGGCGTCGTACAGGCCCTGGGCAACGCGTTCGGATCGCTGAGCGCGCCGCCGTACATCCACCTCGACGGCGACGACCGCACCGGCTCCGTCTCGGCCGGTGAGAACCTCACCGTCAACCTCGACCGCACGAGCAGCATCAGACGGATCCTCATCTTCGTGACGATCTACGAGGGGGCGAAGAGCTTCGCCGATCTGCACGCCACGGTGACGCTCCAGCCGCAGAACGGCGCAGCCGTCGACTTCTCGCTCGACGAGTGCACCGTGCCGTCCACCGTCTGCGCGCTCGCGCTCCTCACCAACGAGGGCGGGGACCTCGTCGTCCAGCGTGAGGCCCGCTATCTGGTGCCCGACCGGGGTGTCAGCCCACAGCGCACCGTCGACCGCGCCTACGGCTGGGGCATGAACTGGACGCCCGGCAGGAAGTGACCACCCGCCGCCCCCCGTGGAGGAACGCCCGCGGGGGACGGAGCGGCGCTCAGAGCTCCCGCGCCGCCTCGGGAGGGACGTCGAGCCCGGCCCGGCAGTCCGCCGCACCGGCGCCCGGTACCGGTGCGGCGCCCGGCGCCGGCTCGGGTTCCTGGGCCGGCTCGGGTTCCGCTGTCGGCTCAGGTCCCGGCTCGGGTTCCGGCCTGGAGTAGGTCCGCCCCTTCCATGCCGCGCCGCGCCCGCGGTAGTGCTGCACCGCGGAGTCGACCGTCATCAGCAGATACAGCAGCGCGGTGAACGGCAGCGCGGGGGCGAGCAGCGGCGACTGCCGGTAGTAGCGCAGCATCGGCAGATAGGTGCCCGCCATCACCAGCCAGGCGAGCCCGCCCGCCCCCGCGGCGGGGGCGTCGCGCCACAGCAGCCCGGCGGCCAGCGTGAGCGGCGGCGCGAGATAGATCAGGGCGAGACCGAGCACCGTGCCGGCCAGCAGCAGGACGCTGTGCCTGAGCTGGGCGTACGCGCTGCGCGACACCATCCGCCACAGGTCGCCGAGGGCCGGGTACGGGCGCACACTGTCCACCCGCTCGGCCAGCCCCAGCCAGATACGGCCGCCGCTGCGCCGCACCGCACGGGCCAGCGACACATCGTCGATGACCGCCTGCCTGATGGAGTCCGGGACCCCGGCCCGCTCGGCCGCCTCGGTCCGCAGCAGCACACAGCCCCCGGCAGCGGCCGCTGTCCGGGACTCCGGCCGGTTGATCCACCGGAACGGATACAGCTGGGCGAAGAAGTACACGAAGGCCGGGACGACCTGCCGCTCCCAGAAGCTCGTCACGCGCAGCCGCGCCATCTGGGACACCAGGTCGAGCCGTGCCGAACCGGCGGCGGCCACCAGCTCCCGCAGACTGTCCGGCGCATGGGCGATGTCGGCGTCCGTCAGCAGCAGATACTCCGGTTCCCTGGCACGCGCACGGCCGATCCCGTACCGCAGCGCCCACAGCTTCCCGGTCCAGCCCGGCTCCGGCTCACCGGGGGAGAGGACCGTCAGCGGGAGCCCGCCGTGGTGTGCCGCGAGCCGCGCGGCCAGTTCGCCGGTCCCGTCCGAGCTGCCGTCGTCGACCAGGAAGACCTCGGCCTCGCCCGGATAGTCCTGGGCCAGCAGCGAGGGGAGGCTCAGCGGCAGGACACCGGCCTCGTCCCTGGCCGGTACGACCACGGCCACGGACGGCCAGTCGGCGGGGGCGGCACGCGGCGGAAGTCGCTGGTCGGTACGCCAGAAGAGGCCCTGCCCCAGCAGGAGCCACATCCACACGGCCAGCGAACACACGGCGATCCAGGCAAGGGCGCTCATCCGGCGAAGTCTGCCCCACCGGGGCGGGCCGCGACGAGCCGTCGACTAGGGTGACCGGGTGAAGATCGCGCTCATGGACTCCGGAATCGGCCTGCTCGCGGCCGCCGCCGCCGTACGCCGCCAGCAGCCCGACGCCGATCTGGTGCTCTCCAGCGACCCCGGCAGCATGCCCTGGGGGCCGCGCGCCCCCCACGACGTCACCGCCCGCGCCCTTGCCGTGGCCCGCGCGGCGGCCGCCCACCGGCCGGACGCCCTGATCGTCGCCTGCAACACCGCATCCGTGCACGCCCTCCCGGCC
>NZ_JBHYWP010000076.1:0-2242 GCF_042751845.1 Streptomyces sp. NPDC059398
GTGTGGGCGGCGGAGAAGGGCGACGCGGCCTGGATGACCGGCGGTTCCTATCTGGTGGCCCGCCGTATCCGGATGCATATCGAGACCTGGGACCGAGCGCCTCCCCGGTGTCGTCGGGCGGGGCCTCGGCGAGACCGCCGTACGCGCCGTCGCCCACGGTGTGTCCCTGGGTCATCAGGGCGGCGGCCGCCGTCCAGTCCTTGAGCAGCTGGACCAGTTCGGCCCGGTCGCCGGTCGTCACGTCGAACGACGCGAAGTGCAGCCGGTCCTGGACGGCGGTGGCGATCCCGGCCTGGTGCGCGCCGTGGAACGGCACCGCCGCGCCGGACTCCGCCACCGGGGCGGTCCCGTCGTCGGTGCGCAGCGCGGCGGCGGTCGCGCCGCCCGCTGCCACGGCCCCGATCGCGAGCCCCGCGCCGCCCCAGCCGATCAGGGAACGCCGGGACGGGGAAGCGGCGCCGCTCTCGTCAGCCATGAGGTGCTCCTGCCTTGTCCGTGCCGGGCGCTTACTTGGTGACCACGGCCGCTGCGAGCTTCGACAGCGGTTCGGCCAGGGCGTTGACGGCGTCCGACAGCTTCTTGCGGTCCGCCTCGGAGACCTTGTCGTACGGCGTGAAGTCGTACGAGGTCTTGTCGTCGCGGTAGTGGTCGAGCAGCGAATTGAGCGCCGTGAACTGCTTGTCCAGCTCCTTGGCCAGGGCCGGCTGGTTCTTCGACGCGACCGGCTTCAGCAGCTCGTACGCCTGCTGGGCGCCCTCGACGTTCGCCTTGAAGTCGACCAGGTCGGTGTGGCTGTAGCGGTCCTCCTCACCGGTGATCTTCCCGGTGGCGACCTCGTCGAGCAGCTCCTTGGCGCCGTTGGCCATCGACGTCGGGGTGATCGCGGCGGTGCCCACCCGCTTCTGCCAGTCGGCGAGGT
This sequence comes from Streptomyces sp. NPDC059398, assembly GCF_042751845.1. NCBI lineage: Bacteria > Bacillati > Actinomycetota > Actinomycetes > Kitasatosporales > Streptomycetaceae > Streptomyces > Streptomyces sp. NPDC059398. The sequence continues at coordinate 920 of NZ_JBHYWP010000076.1, forward strand.
CGGTGTCCAGCTCGGTGGCGAGGGACTTCTCGGTGGCGCCGATCTTCTTGTCCTGCCAGAGCGACTTCTCCAGCCGGTGCCAGCCGGTCCACTTCTGGCCCTTCTCCAGGCCGTCCGCGCGGGTGTCGGTCTTCGGGTCGATGTCGCCGAACGACTCGGCGACCGGCTCGGTGCGCTCCCAGCCGATGCGCGAGGGCGCGTACGCCTTCCTGGCCGCCGCCAGATCACCCCGGCGGATGGCGTCGGTGAAGACCTTCACCTTCGGCAGCGTCCCGTCCGCCTGCTCCTGGGCGTACGTGCGGTACGCGGCGACCGCGGCGTCCAGCTTCGGGTCACGCTTGACGGCCTTGCCGCCGGTGACGGTGACCTTCTGGCGGATGCCGTTGCCCTTCATCCCGGGCTTGCAGGCGATCTCGTACGAACCGGCCTTCACCTCGGCGGTCAGGCTCTGCTTCAGACCGGGGCCTATGTTCTCGCGCTCCGCGACGATGCGGTCGTCCGGGAAGAGCAGATAGACCTCGGTGACCTTGGAGCCCTTGTTCTCCAGGGCGAACTGCACGTGCCCGGCGGGGAATTCGGTGGTGGAAACCTTGCAGGCGGAGTCGCTCGCGGTGACGGAGACGACACCGTCGCCGCCCGCCTTGGCGTCGCTCTTCTTGGCGCAGCCCGTGACGGCGGTCAGAGCGGCCACGGCCGTGACGGCGGTGACGACGGAGAGTCGGACGGGTCGCATAGGGGCTCCACACGCGGTGAAAGGTCGACTGAGGCAGCCCTAACTTAGCCGAGGCTTACCTCACCGATACCCGCTCGTGTCGTGATTCAGGTCTCATTGCGGAGAACATCGCGAAGAGCGGACACAAGCCCGTCACGGCATGGTCATGATCAGGTCAAGCCGCTCCCGGTGGCTGCCGTTCAGGGATGACGAGCGGCGCTCCGGTGTCCGGATGGGCCAGCACTTCGACCGGCTGCCGGTACACGCGGCTCAGCAACTCCGCGGTGAAGACCCGGGACGGCGGACCGTCGGCGGCGATCCGTCCGCCGTGCAGGACGGCGGCCCGGTCGGCGTAGGCGGCCGCCAGTCCGAGATCGTGCAGGACCACCACGACCGCACACCCGGCGGCGGCCCGCTCCCGGCAGATCCGCAGCACCAGTTCCTGATGGCGCAGATCGAGTGCGGCGGTCGGCTCGTCGAGCAGCAGCAGCGGGGCCCGCTGGGCGAGCACCCGGGCCAGGGCGACCCGGGCGCGGGGGGCGCGCGGGAGGGGGGGGGAGTGGCGGGGGGGGGAAACCGCGCCCACCGGGGGGGGCCCCCCCCACCCCGCC
>NZ_JBHYWP010000076.1:2252-9050 GCF_042751845.1 Streptomyces sp. NPDC059398
TCGCCCTCCCGTGGGGGGGCCGCGGGGCGGCCCCCGGGGGCGTGGCCGCCCGGGGCGTCTGCGCCGCTGGAGTGGGGGGGGCCGGGCGGGGCGCCCCCCGCGGCGACCTCGGTGGCGGCCATCGCACCGGCGACGGCCGGTCCGTCGTCGTCCGCCCGCTCCGTACCGGCCCAGGGGGCGCGGCCCATCCGTACGACCTCCTCGACCGGGAAGGGGAAGGAGAGGCCGGCGGACTGGGGGAGCACGGCCCGGCGCAGGGCGAGTTCGGCGGCCGGCCAGGAGGCGGCGGGGCGCCCGTCGATGCGTACCCCGCCCTCCGTCGCGGGCAGATCGGCCGCCAGGGCGGCGAGCAGCGTGGACTTCCCGGCGCCGTTCGGGCCGACGAGCGCGAGGAGTTCACCTGCCCGCACCGTGAGGTCGATACCGCTGAGGACGGCACGGCCGCCCAGACGCAGGTGGAGGCCGTGGGCCTGGGCCAGGGGAGTGCCGGGTGGATGGCTGGCGGGGAGCTGACGGGGGCGGTTCCGGAAAAGGGCTCTGAGCACGGGTCACCTCGGGGGGAGGGGGTACGGAGTGGGGGCGGCCGGTGCATGTCCGGGCGGTGCGGCGGGCGGCGGCAGGATCGCACCCGGGCGGCGGCCTGGTCGGGCCCAGGCGGTGCGGCGGGTGGCCCGGTCACGCCCAGCCGGTGCGGTGGCGCGTTCTGCGCAGCAGCCAGAAGAAGAACGGGCTTCCGAAGAGCGCCGTCAGCACCCCGAGCGGCAGTTCGGCCGGCGCCGCCACGGTCCGCGCGGCCAGATCGCCGGCCACCAGGATCACCGCACCGCCCAGCGTGCTGCCCGGGATCAGGAAGCGGTGGCCGGGGCCGTTCGCCATCCGGAGCAGATGGGGGACGAGCAGCCCGACGAAGGTGATGATCCCGGCGACGGCCACCGCCGCAGCCGTGAGCAGCGCGACGACCAGTACGAGCACCAGCCGCAGCCGTTCGACGTCGACCCCGAGGTGCCGGGCGGGCCGCTCGCCCAGCGCCAGCAGGTCCAACTTCCGTGCCGTGAAGGGCGCCACGGCGAGACCGAGCACCGCGCACGGCAGCACGGCGAGCACCTTCGGCCAGGTCGCCTGGGACAGCGAGCCCAGCTGCCAGAAGGTGATCTGGGCGATCTGGGCGTTGTCCGCGAAGAAGACGCAGAGCCCGATCAGCGCCCCGGCGAATGCGTTCACCGCGATACCGGTGAGGATCAGCGTGACGACCTCGGTCCGCCCGCCCGAGCGGGAGAGCGCGTACACCAGCAGTACGGTCCCCAGCCCGGCGGCGAACGCGCAGACCGTCACCGTCCAGTTGCCGAAAAAGTTCAGCCCGAGGGCGATGGAGGAGACCGCGCCGACCGCGGCGCCCGACGAGATGCCGATGACGCCCGGTTCGGCCAGCGGATTGCCGAACACGCCCTGCGTCAGGGCGCCCGCGCAGCCGAGCGAGCCCCCGACGAGCAGGGCGAGGACGACTCGCGGCAGCCGTACGTTCCACAGGACGCTCTCGCCGACCCGGTCGAGAGTCGAGCCGCCGAGACCGGCCCGGTGCAGCACCGATGAGAGGACGTCATGGAGCGGGATGGGATAGGCGCCGATCCCCGCCGACAGGAGACAGAGCAGGACGAGCGCGGCGAGCAGACCAGCCGTCAGGAGGACTGTGGTCGGGCGTCGTTGACGCGGCTCGGGGGTGGTGGACGAGGCTTCGGCCGGTACGGGAGCGGAGTCCCGGGCCGGTACGGCGGTGTCCCGGGCCGGTGTGCGGGCGGGGTCTTCTGCCGGTACGGGGGCGGCGCCGGGGGTGCGGGTGGTCACCGGTCACTTCCCGTTCGCGTACAACTGCGCGACCAGGGACTTCAGCACCTGGTCGGTGCGCGGCCCGTAGTTCAGCAGCACCCCGTCGTCGATCGCGACGACCCTGCGGTCCATACCGGCCGGGGTCTCGGCGACGCCGGGCAGTTTCACCAGGCCGTCGATGCCGCCGACCGATGCGAGCCCCTTGGTCATCACCAGGATCGCGTCGGGGGCGGCCCTGGCGAGGGCCTCGCTGGTGATCGGGGTGAAGTCCTTGTCCAGACCGGACGCCTTGCCCGCGTCGACCGCGCCGGCCGCCTCAAGGAGCGAGGCGGCCCCGGAGTCGCGGCCGCCGAGCAGATGGACCGATGCGCTGCCGCGCAGATAGAGGAAGGCGACCCGGAGCCGGGCCGGGCCCTTGCGGGCGGGGACGGATTTCCTTACGGCGTCGAGCCGTTGGGCGGTGCGCCGCTTCAGCTCCGCACCCGGCCCCGGCACGCCGAGCGCACCGGCCACCGCGTCGATCCGGCGGTCGATGTCGCCCAGCCCCTTCGCCGGGTCCACGACCACCAGCGGGATGCCCGCCTCTCGTATCTGCGCGATGGCTTCCACCGGCCCTGTCGTGGTGTCCGCGAGGACGACGGTCGGCTTCAGGGAGAGGACGCCCTCCGCCGAGACGTCGTGCGCGCGGGTCACCACCGGCAGCTTCCGCGCCTGTTCGAAGGTGGCGGTGATGTCGCGGGCGACCACGTGCCTGCCCAGGCCGAGTGTGAAGACGATCTCGCTCAGACTTCCGGTCAGCGGGACGATCCGGTCGGCCGAAGTGACCGTCACCCGCCGCCCGTCCGCGGAACGGATGTGTGCGGGGAGCCGGGCGTGCGGTGCTGCGGCCAGGGGTTCGACCCGGTCGGCGGGGGCGGCCGACGCGGCGCGGCCCGTTCCGGTGGACCGTGCGGCGGGTGTGGTGTGCGTACTGCCGCAGCCGGTGGCTGCCAGAGCGAGGGCGAGCGCGGAGAGCAGTACACCGGCCGTCCGGGGTGTGCGCACGGAGGACACCGTCCTGTCGTTCTGTCGGGTTCCCGGGCCGGAAGGGTTCCGGCCGAGTCGGGGATAGCTTAGGTTAGCCTTACCTCACTAACCAGCCCTCCGGGGGGATTCCATGCTGTCCTGTCGACCGGTCCGTGCGCTGGCCGCCGTGCTCCTCGCGGCCCTGCCGGTGGCCCTGCTCCCGGCGTCCGCCGCCCCCGCGGCGGACCGCACGGTGCGCGGCGGCCGGCTGGACTGGGGGATCAAGTCCTCCTTCCAGAGCTATGTCACCGGCCCCATCGCGCAAGGGAGTTGGGGGATTCAGGGCGGTGCGGCCACGGTGGGCGGGGAGCAGTTCCGGTTCCACTCGGCCACCGGTTCGTACGACCCGGACAGCGGTGCCTTCAGCGCGGCGTTCTCCGGCGGGGTCCACTTCGTGGGGCACCGGAAAGCGGACGGCACCCATGAACTCGACCTCACCATCAGCCGCCCCACCGTCCGGATCTCCGGAGGCCGCGGCACGCTCTACGCCGACATGGCCAGCAGGTCCAGAACCACCGGGCGGCTCACCGCATCGGCGCAGGTGCCGCTCGCCACGCTGGCGCTGTCCGGTGTCACCATGAAGGGCGGCGGCTCCCCGGTCACCCTCAACTCCGTACCCGCGAAGCTCACTTCAGAGGGCGCCGGTGCCTTCGCCGGTTACTACCCGGCGGGTACGGCGCTCGACCCGGTGAGCCTGTCGGCCGATGTGGTCCAGCCGGCCGCGCACCCGAGCGACTCTGCCGGGGCGCCTTCCGGGAGGTCCGGGAAGCCGGGGGAGGGGAAGCCGTCGGACCGTAATCCTTCGGGGAAAGCCGTCAAGGACCACCCCGCCGGAGCCATCCGGGACGCCGCCGTCGACTGGGGGGTGCGCCGTACCTACCGTGAGTACGTCACCGGCTCCGTCGCCCGGGGCAAGTGGACCCTCTCCGGCGGCGCCCAGGACGGCGGTGCGCTCTTCCGCTTCCCGCGCGGCAGGGGCACATACGACGAGAGGAAACAGACGCTCGACGCGCACTTCGCGGGCACGGTCCGCTTCACCGGGACCGGGCTGGATGTGCGGCTGACCGGACTGGCCGTCAGGGTCAGGGACGGCGAGGGCACCCTCTCCGCCGCGGGGAAGCCGGTGGCGACCTTCAGCGCCCGGCAACTCATTGCCAGGAACGGCCTGATCGCACTCGCCGATGCGCCGACGAAGCTGACCGCGGGCGGCGCGGAACTCTTCGGCTCGATGTACCGGCCGGGCACCGCGATGGACCCGGTGTCGCTGTCCGTCGCCGTCGACAGCGAGGCCGCGCTGCCCGCCCTGCCCGATCTGGGCAGTACGCCGAGCCCTGCCCCCGCCGCGGAGAGGAAGTCCGGGCACCCGGTCGCCGCGAACACGGCGGCCCGGTCGGCGGCCGGCCGCACCGGCACGTACGCCGGTCTCGGCGCGGGCGTCATCGCCGTCGCGGCTCTGGTGTTCCTGGCCGTCCGCAGGCGCCGGGGCGGACAGCGCTGACCGTGCGCCGACGCCGGACCAGGACCGGCCGCCACCCGCCCGTACCCCACGACACGTCATGTCACTCGCCATGCCGTCCCATCGGCACGCTCCCAAGGAGACACCTGATCATGGCCGTTACCCGCCGCCCGATGGCTCTGGCCGCCGCCGTCGCCACGGTGACCGCGCTCGGCGCCACCGCCTTCGCCCTGCCCGCGCTCGCCGCCGACGGGCCGCCCAGCACGCCGCTGAACATCACCGGCGGCACGCTGGACTGGGGCGTCAAGAAGTCCTACCGCGCGTACGTCACCGGCATGGCCGCAGGGGATATACGCACCGCGGACGGAGCCGGGCGCAACGCCGACGGCACCTTCCGGTTCGGCGGCGCCCAGGGGGCGTACGACCCCGGAACGCACACGGTGAAGGCGGCCTTCACCGGCAGCGTCACCTTCTCCTCGCCCCCGCCTCCCAAGGGGCACGGCTTCGAAGTCACCCTCTCCGACCTGCGGTTCGACAGTGGCACCCAGCGGATCACGGCCGATGTCACCCAGGACGGCGGCACCCGGCAGGATGTGCCGCTCGCCGAAGTGAAGGCGACGGGGGCCTCGATGGAGGAGCTGCCCGCGACGCTCACCAAGGAGGCGGGTGACGTGCTGGGTTCGGCCTCGTACGCCGGGGCCGAGGGCGATCCGATCACGGTACGGCTGGAGTTCGGCACCCCGACCGGACCGAGCACCGGGCCCAGCACCGGACCGGGCACCGGACCGAGCACCGGGCCCAGCACCGGACCGAGCACCGGACCGGGCACCGGACCGAGCACCGGACCGGGCACCGGACCGAGTACGGAGCCCAGTACTGGCCCCGGCACCGGACCGACCGGAAAGCCCACCGGTGAGCCGACGGGCGGGCCGACCGGAAAGCCCGCCCCCACCGGAACCCCGGCCGGGCCGGAGCAGACGCCCGGTCAGGTGGCGCACGGCACGCTCGCCTGGGGCGTGAAGAAGTCCTTCCGTACGTACATCCTCAGCGGCGGTGAGATCAGGACCGAGGCCGGTGCCGCGAAGAACGCCGACGGGTTCGACTTCCCGCTTGCCCAGGCCGAGTTGAACAGCGGCAAGAAGACCCTGAACGCCGCATTCGGCGGCCGTGTGCGGTTCCTCTACACCGCGCACCGGCTCGACATCGCACTCTCGGACATCCACATCGTGGCCAAGGGCGCCAAGGGCACGCTGAGCGCGGATGTCACCACACCCAAGGGGGTGCACCAGGACGTCGACTTCGCCTCGCTCGACCTCTCCAAGGTCACCTACACGGCCAAGGGTGACGTGGTGCAGTGGAAGAACGTCCCGGCGGCCTTCACGGCGGACGGCGCGGCTCAGTTCGCCAATGACACGACGGGATCCCTCTACCACGCGGGTGACGCCATCGACCCGGTGACGGTGGCTCTCGCGCTCAGCGCGGACGCCCGTCCGCCTTCCGGATCCACCAGCGGTACCGGGACCACCGGCACCACCACCGACGCCGGCGGCCCGGACACGGCCGGCGGGTCAACGGTCGGAGGCGGTTCGGCCGGAGGCGGTCCGGTGGGCGGCGCCACCGGCGGAGCCGGTACGGGCGGCGCACTCGCCTCCACCGGTTCCGCCGTCCCGGCCGACGCCCTCATCGGCGCATCGGCTGCCGTCGCCGCGGCGGGAGCCGCCCTGGTGACCGTGGCCCGCAGGCGCCGTACGCACGGCTGAACCGGCCCCGCCCCGTCCGGCTGCCGCCCTCCTGTGTGGGGCGGTGCGCGGCGGGGCGGTCGGGCGCGGGCGGGGCGCGCTCCGCACAGTGACCGGGGCGTGCTCCGCACGTGACCCGGTCCCGCGCCGCTCACTCCATCGGGCGGTCTGGAGTGGCAGGTCCGCAGGGCTCTCGTAGCGTCGGAAGCGCGGCCTTCGCCGTGTCCGACTCCACTCAGTGATCTGCCCGAACCGCCGAAACGAGGCAACCATGGTCGGCCAGCCGGTGTACCTGTACGGAGACGATCCCCCTCTCGTCCCACGTGCCGACGGTCCGCTCGGTACCGGCCCGGAGCGCAGCACGCCGTGCTGCCCGCCCCGCCCCCGCACCCGGTGACGCCCGCAGCCCCGGTGGCCCCGGGCCCGTACGCCTCCCTGCTGGTCAGCCTGCAACTGGCGGACCCCGGTTTCCCGGGCGGCCCGTGCGACCCCGCCTACGAGTGGGACTGTCTGGTCCGGCCCGGCCGGGTGGACCGGGCCGGCCTCGGCCCCCTGCTCCACGCTCTGCTGCGCCACGGCGTCGGCCCGTCCGACGCGACGGCCCTCGCCCCCCGCCCCGCCCCCGCGTCCGTGGGGGGGGGGGGGGCGGGGGCCCCGATAGAAGCACCCGGGGGCGCGGCCCAGCGCGGGCCGGGGGACTGGGCCGGGCGCGGC
>NZ_JBHYWP010000076.1:9060-41298 GCF_042751845.1 Streptomyces sp. NPDC059398
CTGACCGTCGCTCTCGCCCCCCGGGGCGGCCCGCGCGCCGCCGCGCGCCCCCGCCCCCCCCCCCCCCCGGCGCTTGGGCGGGGTGGGGGGGGGGCGCTCGCCGAGATCGACGAACGGCTGCACGCGGCCAAGCTCGGCCAGGAGCAGCGGACGGCCGCGACCAGAACCGGCCGGCATCTGCTCGGCCTCGGCCGGGCCGTGTTCCCATCCGATGCCGTGGAGGAGTACGCCGCTCTGGTCACGCGCAGGGAGGCGCCCGGCAACCGGGCGGTGGTTTCCGCCGTCATCCAGGCCGGAGCCGGAGTACCGCGTCAACAGGCGGTGACCGCCGACCTGTTCGCGTTCTGCGCCGCCTTCGCGGCAGCGGCCCGGCGGACCGGGTCGGCCGACCACGGCGCGGCCCAGCTGCTGCTGCGCGGGGCCGTGCCGGTCGTCGAGGAGGCGGCGGCGGAAGCCCTCCGCCGTGAACTCGCCGATCTGGGCGGCTGTGTGCCCGTGGCCGAGGCCCTCTCGGGGCTACCCGGCCGTGCGCCGGCCCCGGCGCCCGCCCCCTGAACCGGTACGCAGCGCACGACCCGACGGCCCACCGGCCGCCGGGAGACCGGAAGGAATCACCATGAACGACACGCTGTCGCATGCGCTCCTGCGCTGCCCCGACGGACGTCGGGACACCGGACGCCGCCCCCACACGTCCTACCCCAACTGGCCTGGCGGAAAGGGGCGTTGCCACAACGGGGTCTCACTGCCGGACGTGCGGCCGGGGACGGTGGTCTGACATGGCGCTTGTCACGGACGAGGTGCCCGAGACGTCGGCGACGGGACGCCCGCGCGCGCAGTCCCGGCTCTCCGCCGCACACCACACCCCCGGCCGGGTGCCGCCCGAAGTGGCCCGGCACGCCCCGCAGGCCGGTGAGCCCGCGCACACCGCTGAATCCCCGCACGCCGGTGAGCCCCCGCACGCCGGCGAACCCGCTGCGGAGCCGCCCGACCCCGCAGCGGAGCCGTCCCCCCGGGTCGGCCTTGTCGAGCTGGGGTTCGAGCGGCTGAGCGGCCGCACCGAACTGGTCCGCCGGTACACCAGGATGCCCCTGCGGACCGGCAGGCCCCAGCACCCGGACCCGCTGCGGCCGCAGATGGCGTTCGTCCGGCTGGCCCCCGTCGTGGGCGGTCTGGTCCGGGACGACCGCCAGCGCGTCGACGTCTGCTGCGGTGCCGAGACCGAGGTGCATCTCGCCACGGGCGCCGGGACCGAGGTCCGCCCGATGGAGCAGGGCTACGCCACCCGGCTGGTCAACCTCGCGGCGGGCCCCGACGCGTATCTGGAGTATCTGCCCGAACCGCTGCTGCCCCTGCCCGGCTCCCGGCTCTACCAGCGCACCGTGATCACCGCCGACCCCGCCGCCACCGTCGTCCTGGGGGAGACCGTGACAGGGGCACACCCCGGACCCGGCGCCCTCGGCCTCGACCTGGAGATACGCAGGCCGCACGGCAGACTGCTCGCCCTCGACGCGATACGGCTGTGCCCGGACCGGAACGAGGGGGCGGGACCCGGAGCGCTCTCCGGCCACACCCGGATGGCCTCGCTCTATGTGGTGACCGGCCGGGCACCCGCCGCCGATGTGGCCGACGCGCTGCACACCGCGCTCGACGGGACGGGACTGCCGTACGGCGTGAGTGTGCTGCCGCACGGCTGCGGCGCGTGGCTGCGGGTGCTGGGCGACGACGGGGCGGCCGTCGCGTCCGCCCGGTACGCCGGCTGGGACGCCGCCCGCCGCCTCCTCACCGGCTCCCGCGCCCCGCGCCCTACGCGCTGAGCGGGGTGAACTCCTGGCCCAGCTCACGGAAGACCTGGGTGTTGAGGCCGAAGGCACGCTTGCACTCCTCCACGATCCGCCGCTTCTCCAGGTCGTCCACCGCCACCGCGTCGAGCAGCTCTCCGTAACCACGCTTGAACGCGGCCGGGTTGGGGATCTCGTCGAAGACGTAGAACCGCACACCGTCGCCCTTGCGCGTGAAGCCCCAGGTCTTCTCGGCCACACCGCGGACGATCTGGCCGCCGGACAGATCACCGAGATAGCGGGTGTAGTGGTGCGCCACGTAGCCGCCGGGCCAGCTCTCCGCGCACTCGGCCACCCGCTCCGCATAGGCGGCGGTGGCGGGCAGCGCCGTCAGCCCGGCGCGCCAGCCGGGCCCCCGCAGATGCGCCAGGTCCTGTTCGAGCGCGGCCGTGCGCATCAGCTCCGGCCGGACGAAGGGACCGGCCACGGCGTCCCCGGTCAGCTTCTCCGCGCCCTCTTCCAGCGCCCGGTAGACGAACCACAGCTGCTCGGTGTACCGGGCGTAGGCGTCCACCCCGAGCCGGCCGCCCAGCAGGTCGCTCATGAACGTCACGGACCTGACCGTGCTGTGCTGCTCGTGCGAGGCGGTGCGGATGAGCGTCGAGAAGGCGTCCATGGCGGACCTCCGGGGCCGAGGGGGACGAGAACCTGGGTCGATCTTCTATGCTTAGGCTTACCTAAGTCAATGGGTTCCCGACGTCCTGTCGGTAACGTCCGTACCCGTCCCGGCCCCGGACCAATCCGGTCAGGGCAGCGTGAGGATCTCCGCGCCGGTCTCCGTCACGACGAGCGTGTGCTCGAACTGGGCGGTCCGCCTGCGGTCCTTGGTCACCGCCGTCCAGCCGTCCTCCCACATGTCGTACTCGTGGCTGCCGAGGGTGAGCATCGGCTCGATCGTGAACGTCATACCGGGCCTGATCAGCTCCGTGGCGTACGGGCTGTCGTAGTGCGGGACGATCAGGCCGGAGTGGAACGACGTGCTGATGCCGTGCCCGGTGAAGTCCTTGACGACGCCGTAGCCGAAACGCTTGGCGTACGACTCGATGACCCGGCCGATGATGTTGATCTGACGGCCGGGCCTGACCGCCTTGATGGCCCGGCCGAGCGATTCGCGGGTCCGCTCTACGAGGAGCCGTGACTCCTCGTCGACGTCTCCGCAGAGGTAGGTGGCGTTGGTGTCGCCGTGCACCCCGTTGATGTACGCGGTGACGTCGAGGTTCACGATGTCGCCGTCCCGGAGCACCGTGGAGTCCGGGATCCCGTGGCAGATGACCTCGTTGACGGAGGTGCAGAGGGACTTCTTGAAGCCGCGGTAGCCGAGGGTCGACGGATAGGCCCCGTGGTCGCACATGAAGTCATGGGCGACCCGGTCGAGTTCATCCGTCGTCACACCGGGCACGATGTGCTTGGCGGCCTCCGCCATCGCCTGTGCGGCGATACGGCCCGCGACGCGCATACGCTCGACGGTGTCGGCGTCCTGGACGTCCGGGCCGGTGTACGGCGTCGGCGCGGGCTTGCCCACGTACTCGGGACGCCGGATGTTTCCGGGTACGGAACGGGTGGGAGAGAGCTCCCCTGGTACGAGCAGTGACTGGCCAGACATGCCAGCGAGTGTATGAGAGAGGAGCCGACCATGGCTTTGTTCAAGAGGCGCACGGCCGCGAAGCCGGGCGAGTGGTACTACTGCATCGAGCACAGAAAGGTCGAAGAGGGCCCCGAGTGCCCGGCCAAGGACCGCTTCGGCCCGTACGCCACCCGCGAGGAGGCGACGCACGCCATGGAGACGGCGGCCGAGCGGAACCTGGAGTGGGAGACCGACCCCAAGTGGCACGAGAAGGGCGGCCCCACCGACGAGGAGAGCTGACGGCCGGGCCGGTCCTTACGGTCAGACAGCCGCCGCCGCAGCGGCTGCCGCCTCCTCCTTACGGGCGCGGCGCAGCTGCGCGTCGGCGTCGGTGTCCGCGTCGTACGTCAGCAGCTTCGGCAGCACGGCGGCGAGCAGGCCCACCGACGCCACACAGGCGAGACCGCCGCTCCAGATCGCGTTCCGTGTCCCGGTCCAGCCGGCCAGGGTGCCCGCTCTGACCTGGCCCAGCTGCGGTCCGACGCTGTACGAGAGCACCTCGATACCCGCCAGCCTGCCGCGCAGCTCCTCCGGGATGGTCTGGTTCCAGATAGTGGAGCGGCCGAGCCCGCTGAGCATGTCGCCCGCGCCCGCGAAGGCCAGACAGAGCAGCACCAGCCAGATGTTGGTGCACCAGCCGGCGGCCGTGATCGCAAGACCCCAGCCCGCGGCGCCGAAGACCACGAAGAGCCCGTGCCGTCTGACCCGCGACGTCCAGCCGCTGGTCAGACTGAGCACCACGGACCCCACCGACCCCGCCGCGTACTCCCCCACTGCCTAAAGGGCGTGGGAGGTGCCCCCATGCCCCAGCGCCCAGGTGGCGTGCAGATCGTCGGCGAGGAAGGGGAAGACCGTGTTCGGGTAGGCGAAGAACATCGCCGCCAGGTCGATCGCGTACGTCCCGAGGAGCACCGGGCGGCTCCACGCGTACCGGGCGCCCTGCGCGATCCCGCGCAGCGAGGGCCGCTCGGCGTCGTGCGAGGGCGGCGCGGGCGAGAGCCGGGTGCACATGGCGACCGAGACCGTGAAGCCCAGCACCGTGACCCCGTACGCGGTGGGGTATCCGGCGTACGCCACCACGACCCCCGCCAGCGCCGGGCCCGCGATCGCGCCGGTCTGCCACCGCAGCGCGTTGAGCGCGGCGGCCGCGGTCAGCTGGTCGTGCGGCACGATCCGCGCCAGCAGCGAGTCGAGCGCGGGCCGTTGCAGCCCGGCGAGCGCCGAGACCCCGGCGGCGACGACATACAGCGGCCAGAGCATCGGCGCGGGGATCAGCGCGTTCACGAGCAGCAGTACGGCGAGCAGCCCCAGCCCCGCCTCGGTGGCCAGGATGACCTTGCGCCGGTCGACCGCGTCGGCCAGCGCACCCCCGTAGAGCCCGAAGACGACCAGCGGCACCAGCTCCACCGCCCCCATCGCGCCCACGGCGGCAGGGGACCCGGTGAGGTCCTTGATCTGGAGCGGCAGGGCGATCAGCGCCATCGAACTGCCGAAGAAGGCGATCAGGCCCTGGACCCAGAGCAGGCGGAACTCCCGGGAGGAGCGCCAGGGGGTGAGATCGGGGAGGAGCGCGCCGAGCCGCGTGCGGGAAGCCACAAGAGGTCATGTTCGGCCGCGCCGCGTCCGGGGTGCAAACGGATTACGGGCGGCCCGACCACCAGCGGCCCGGCGGGGCGAGGTAAGACACGGTGCAGTGGGCCGTGAGTTCGTCTACTCGGTGGGCAGGCGCCAGGAAGGGCCTTCTGGCTCCCGGTACCAGACTCGCTGGCCTTCTGACGTGATCGTGAGGCCGAAGTCCTCTCGGGCAGGAGCGCCTCCGGGGAAGACGGAGGCCAACTCCTCCACCTTGTCCCAGAGCCGCTGTGGGCCGAGTTGCCTGGCTTTTCCCGACACGTGAGCGGTGGCCGTGGAACCGTCATCGGTCCACAGCCCGACGCCGGTCACCTCGCCCGACTCGTCTCGCCAGGAGCACGAGTGATATCCGGGGAGGGCGAGTGACAGTGGGAACTTCAGCCGGTTGAGCACATCCGTTGCCTGTACAACGGTGGCCGTGCCGGCCTGGGGTTCCAGCCCTGCGAAGTCGGGACCGTGGGAGGCGGTTCGACGTGGCATGAAGAACGCAGGTACCGGGAGAAATCTCCCTGACGCCTCCCCATCGCTTCCGACGACGATTTTCGCGACGCCGAATCCGATCGGCGCGACGATGACTGAACCCTCGCGGGTCTGGGCCAGTAGGGCGGGCGGAAGACAGCGGAGGCCGACGGTGGCGATGATGCGGTCGTAGGGCGCTCGGGCTGGATAGCCTTCCGCGCCGTCCCCAGTGAAGACGAGGGGGTGGTAGTCCCCCCTTGCCAGGCGGCTCCGGGCGAGTCGGACCAGATCGGGATCAACGTCCACGCTCACCACGTTGTCGCCTCCGAGGCGCGACGAGGCCAGGGCGGCGTTGTACCCGGTACCGAGGCCCAGCTCGTACAACCGGTGGCCGGGCTTCGCGTCCAGAGCATCGAGCATGGTCAGCATCAGGCGGGGCTCACTTGACGACGAGGTGGGGACGCCATGCTCGTCCAGCTGTGTAGTCAGCGCGGTGTCCGAGTACACGGTCTCCAAGTAGCCTGGATCTCCGCTGGTTACCTCCTTCCACCGTCCTCGCTTGTCCTGCTGGTAGAAGCGCGGGACGTAGTGTTCCCGCGGAACCTCGGCGAACGCTGCCAGCCATTCGCTCTGTTGTCCCTCGCCGAGTGCGGCGGCGAACTGGGCGCGCAGCCTGGCCGGTGCGGGGTCGTTCGTGTGGGTCATGTGGTGGTCCCCTGCAGGTAATCAGCGTGTGCGGCGGCGATGGGTAATCCGGTGCGGTTCTCGACCCATGACCATGTGCCTGCCGGATTGTTCTCGAAGAAAACCCACTCGTCGTTGGGGGTGACGGCGAAGTCGAAGGAGCCGAACACGATGCCGTACGAGGCCATGAAGCGCCGAACAGCCGTAGCGACTTTGTCGGGCACCGTGGTTGTGCCGTACTCCAGGTTCTCGTAGTCGGTGCGCCAGTCGGTCCGTGCCTTCTCGGAGGTACCGATGATGGTCCCGGCGAACAGATTGCCGTCCACGGCGACGAGGCGTACTTCGTATTTCTTGGGGATGTCCTCCTGGAAGTAATGGGCGGTCAGCCGGATGCTGTCGTCGAAGCCCGCCGGGTCCACCCGGTGGGTTGCCACCATCAGTTGCCGGTCCGCGCCCGTGTTCAGGCGCCCTCCGAGGACGGGCTTGCAGATCGATCGGCAGTACCCGGGACCGGCCCGACCGGCTCCAGCGCGCCGCGTCCGGGGTGCAAACGGATTACGGGCGGCTCGACCACCAGCGGCCCGGTTACCGGCGGTCCGGAGAAGGAGCGGGCGGCCCGGTCACCACAGGTCCGGCGGGGGAGCGGTCAGCTGGTCGGCGAGGCGGGAGAGGCGGTCGCGGAAGCCGGGCCTGCCGCGCTGTGCGGGGAGGCTGTTCTCGCCGGCGGCCGCGCTGACCAGGTGCTGCACGGTGTCGAGATCCACCTCACCGCCCTCCGCCACCGTGAGCGTCTCGTGCGCGAGTCCGTGCACCTCCGGGTCCCCGCCGTCGAGTGCCAGCACGGTGGCACCGGCCCGTCGCGCCCCGTGCACCCGCTCCAGGAGCCCCGCCCCGGGCAGCTCCGGCGCGACGACGAGCAGCGTCTCACCGCGCCCCGCCGCCTCGATCCGCCCGAGGCCCACCGAGAGATGCGCCGGCTCCCCGTCCCCGACCCGGTGGCGCACCAGCGTGGGCGCCAGTTCCGGCAGCCCCGACCAGGCGGCCTCGTCCACGAGATGGGCGGCCAGATGCCACGGCTCGTACCGCTCGGTCCCCACCAGCAGCAGCCCGCCGCCGTGCGGC
Source organism: Streptomyces sp. NPDC059398 (assembly GCF_042751845.1). NCBI lineage: Bacteria > Bacillati > Actinomycetota > Actinomycetes > Kitasatosporales > Streptomycetaceae > Streptomyces > Streptomyces sp. NPDC059398. The sequence goes on from NZ_JBHYWP010000076.1 coordinate 16,420, forward strand.
ACCACGGACGACCGCAGCGCGGCGGCGAACCGGCGGGTGGCGCGCGGCCACTCCGTCCCTGCGAGTACTTCCCGGAGCAGCGCTACCCGTACGGCATCCATGGCCGGGCATCCTGCCGCACGGGGCCGTCCCGCGCCGGGCGGTCGACCGGTCCTCATCCGTACGGGTACCGGGTACCAGCGAGTAGGGTCGGCCCATGACTTCCACCGACAGTGCACAGCAGCCGGCCGCCAAGGACCCCTGGGACCTTCCCGATGTCTCGGACCTGGTCATCGGCGTCCTCGGCGGGACCGGCGACCAGGGGCGCGGGCTCGCCTACCGGCTGGCCAGGGCGGGCCAGAAAGTGATCATCGGCTCGCGCGCCGCCGAGCGGGCGCGGACCGCGGCCGGAGAGCTCGGGCACGGCGTCGAGGGCCTGGAGAACGCCGAGTGCGCGCGCCGCAGCGATGTGGTGATCGTGGCCGTGCCCTGGGACGGGCACGCCAAGACCCTGGAGTCGCTGCGCGAGGAGCTGACCGGGAAGCTCGTGGTCGACTGCGTCAACCCGCTCGGCTTCGACAAGAAGGGTGCGTACGCCCTGAAGCCCGAGGAGGGCAGCGCCGCCGAGCAGGCCGCCGCGCTGCTGCCTGAGTCCCGGGTGACCGCCGCCTTCCACCATCTGTCGGCCGTCCTGCTCCAGGACCCGGAGATCGAGCAGATCGACACCGATGTGATGGTGCTGGGCGAGGCGCGCGCCGACGTCGAGACCGTGCAGGCGCTCGCCGGCCGGATCACCGGGATGCGCGGGGTCTTCGCCGGGCGGCTGCGCAACGCCCACCAGGTCGAGTCGCTCGTCGCCAACCTGATCTCGGTCAACCGCCGCTACAAGGCCCACGCGGGGCTGCGCGTCACCGACGTATGAGCGCGAAGGGGCATGGGGGACACTGGGGGACGAACAGTCTTCGCCCCCGGACAGGAGCCGCCCCCATGCCCCGCCTCGCTCTGTACGCCCTCGTCGTCTGCGCCCTCTCCGTGGCGGCCGCCGTGGTCTCCTTCGTCCAGGGGAGCTTGATCGGGATCGTCTGGATCCTGCTGGCGGGCCTCTCGTCCAACATGGCCTGGTTCTATCTGCGCAGGACCCGCGCCGCCAGGGCCGCGGCCAGGACGCCCGCCGCCCACTGACCTGCCGCGCGCCGGGGCGGGAGCGGGCCGCCGCCGTCACGCCCGCCCGCTACCCCGAGCCTCCGCCGCTACCTGGGGCAGAAGAACCCGGCGGGCTGCCCGTACCAGAAGCGGTAGAAGTTCTGCCCGCAGTACGTGTCGTTGCCGCTGACCCCGACGCCGCGCAGGATCGCGTCGATCAGGTCGAAGAACGCGTGGTTCACCGACGGGATCCACAGCAGCGCGAAGACCGCGATCATCCCCACCTGTCCGAACGGCTCGACCTGGCGGCGGATGCTGTACGGCAGCCAGGGCTCGACCACGCCGTACCCGTCGAGACCCGGAACGGGCAGGAAGTTCAGGATCGCGGCCGTGAACTGGAGCAGCGCGAGGAAGCCCAGCGCGTAGCGGAACAGCGGCGGTACGCCGTCCAGCGCGTGCAGCCAGAAGGGCGCCGTGCAGACGAACGCGAACAGTACGTTCGTCAGCGGGCCCGCCGCCGAGATCAGACTGTGCCGCCAGCGGCCCCTGATCCGGCCCCGCTCGATGAAGACCGCGCCGCCCGGCAGACCGATCCCGCCGAGGATCAGGAAGACCAGCGGCAGCACGATGGAGAGCATCGCGTGGGTGTACTTCGCCGGGTTGAGGGTGAGATAGCCCTTCTCCCCGACCGAGATGTCGCCGCTGTGCAGGGCGCTGCGGGCGTGCGCGTACTCGTGCAGACAGAGCGAGACCACCCACGCCGACGTCACGAACAGGAAGACCGAGAAGCCCGGGACCTTCGCGAAGTCCGCCCACACCGCCCAGCCGGTGACCGCCATGACGGCCACGATCCCCAGGAAGACCGGACTGATCCGCCGTTCGCTGTGGCGGGTGGAGGCGGTGGTCATGGACGGGACTCCTGATGTTCGGGGCGCCGGTGATGCATGGGGTACCGGGGCAGGAGCCCCGACCGTACACAAGAGCCCTGACCGTACAGGTGACACGCGGTAAACGTCTCGCCGCCGGGTGTGGGTTCCGGGCAGGGTGGGGGCATGACGGACGGAAGGCGGCAGTGGTGGCGGACATCGGACGGGCGCCGTGTGCGGAGCACCGGGCGGTTGACGTGCGTGCTGTAACGGACAATGGGCCCGTGCGCTACCGGATCCTCTCCACCACCCAGGCATTCCGCCCCGACGGCACGGCCGTCGCCCTCGGCGGGGCGCGGCTGCGTGCCCTGCTGACCGTACTGGCGCTGCGCGTCGGGCGGAGCGTCCCGGCGGCCGTGCTGGTCGCCGAGGTGTGGGACGGCGATCCGCCGGCCGACGCCACCGGCGCGCTCCAGGCGCTCGTGGCCCGGCTGCGGCGGGCGCTCGGGCATGCCGCCGTCACCTCGTCCGACGGCGGGTACCGGCTCTGCGCCGACCCGGACGACGTGGACCTGTACCGGTTCGAGCGGCTCGCGGGCGAGGGAGCGCGGGCCCTGGACGAGGGCGATCCGGCCAAGGCGGCTGCCCTCCTGGAGGACGCGCTGGCGCTGTGGCGGGGGATGGTGCTCGCCGACCTCCCCGACCGTACGGCCCTGGCGGCCCGCTGGGAGGCCCGGCGACTTGACGCACGCCGGGCCGCGCTCGCCGCTGCGGTCGCGCTCGGCCGGGCCGAGGGAACGCTGCCGGAGCTGGCCGCGCTCTGCGCCGACCATCCGATCGACGAGCCGCTTCAGGCGCTGCGGATCCGGGCGCTGCGGCACGCGGGGCGGACCGCGGAGGCACTCGCCGCGTACGAGGAGGTGCGGCGCGGTCTGATCGAGCGGCTCGGCGCGGATCCGGGGCCCGAACTGCGGTCGCTGTACGCCGAGTTGCTGTCACCGGATGAAGTCACCGCGGGGGAGGCCGGCGCCGGGCGGGCCACCGCCGGGGGAGTCACCCCCGAGGAAGCCGCCGCCGGGAGATCCGCCACCGGGGGAGCCACCCCCGAAGGGCGGCCGGACCGCGGGGGCGCGGCCGACGGGTCTCCCGGAGCGGAGCAGGCCCCCGCCCGGCAGCTGTCCGGCGACGACGGCTCGGGCGGGCGCCGCCCCGGCAATCTCCGGGCCCGGCTGACCAGCTTCGTCGGGCGCGAGAGCGACATCCACGCCCTGCGCGACGACCTCGGTGCGGCCCGGCTCGTCACCCTGCTCGGACCCGGCGGGGCCGGGAAGACCCGGCTCTCGCAGGAGGCGGCCGAGGCCGCGGCCGGCTCCTGGCCCGACGGCGTCTGGCTGGCCGAACTCGCCCCCGTGGACGACCCGGAGACGGTGCCCGAAGCGGTACTCGGCGCGGTCGGCGCCCGTCAGACGGTGCTGCGCGGCGCGGGCGTCGAGGAGATACGCGCCGCCGACCGGCAGGCGGACGACCCGCTGGCCCGGCTCACCGAACACTGCGCCCGGCGCCGGATGCTGCTCCTGCTCGACAACTGCGAGCATGTCATCGGTGCCGCCGCCACCCTCGCCGAAGAACTCCTCGCCCACTGCCCCGGGCTGACGATCCTGGCCACCAGCCGGGAGCCACTGGGGGTGCCCGGCGAAGTCGTACGCCCCCTTGAGCCGCTGCCCGAGCCGTCCGCGCTGCGGCTGCTGGCCGAGCGCGGGAGCGCCGCCCGGCCGGGCTTCCGGATCGAGGACGACCCGGGGGCGGCCACGGAGATCTGCCGCCGCCTGGACGGACTCCCGCTCGCCATCGAACTCGCCGCGGCCCGGCTGCGGATGCTCTCCCCGCGCCAGATCGCCGACCGGCTCGACGACCGCTTCCGGCTGCTGACCGGCGGCGCCCGGACCACTTTGCCGCGCCAGCAGACGCTGCGCGCCGTGGTCGACTGGTCCTGGGACCTGCTCGCCGAACCGGAGCGCAACGTCCTGCGCAGGCTCTCCGTCTTCGCCGGCGGCTGCGGGATCACGGCCGTGGAGGCGGTGTGCGGCGCCGAATCACTCGACCTGCTCGGCTCGCTGGTCGACAAGTCCCTGGTGGTGGCGGCTCCTTCGGGCTACGGCGAGATGCGCTACCGGCTCCTCGAAACCGTCGGCGAGTACGCGGCAGAGCGGCTCGACGAGGCGGGTGACCGCCCCGACGCCGAACACCGTCATCTGGTGCACTACCGGGAGCTGGCCCGGCTGACCGACCCCGAACTGCGCGGCCACGGCCAGCTCGCCGCGATCGACCTGCTGGTGCGCGAGTACGAGAACGTACGCACCGCACTGCGCCGCGCCGTCGCCGCGGGGGACGAGCAGGAGGCGCTGATCCTGGTGCACTCCCTCGCCTGGTTCTGGCAGATGCGCGATCTGCGCGCCGACTCCAGACACTGGTGCGGTGCGACCGCGGAGCTCGGCCCCGACCCGTTCGAGCCGCCGGTCGCGAAGGCCCCGCCGCTGGAGGCGCGGTGTACGGACGCCCCGCCGCCGATGAGTCCCGAACTGCTCGAAGAGGCGCGGCGCGGAGTGCGGCTGATCCATCTGGCCTCCGCCGACCACGATTTCGACGACTGGACCACGCCGGCCAACAAGGAGCGGCTCAGCCGGGTGGTGGCGGCCTACAGCCCCGGACTGCCGCAGACCTGCCGCTCCCCGGCCTCGCTCTGGTTCTTCGCGGTCATGCTCACCGGCGCCCCCGGTGAGCTGCGGGACGTGCTCGACGAAACGGTGCGGTCCTGCCAGGACTTCGGATACGAGTGGGAGCTGGCCAGCGCCCTCCAGATGCGGGCCAACATCCTGGCCAACCGCAGCGACTGGGCGGGCGACGCCACCAGGGACGCCGAGGAGGCCCTGGAGATCTTCATCCGGCTCGGCGACGCCTGGGGCGCCGCCGAGGCGCTCTCGGCGCGCGGTGAGGCCCGTGAGGCGCGCGGCGACTTCCTGCTCGCCGGTGAGGACTACCGGATGGCGTTCGGTTACGCCGAGCGGCTCGGCGCACGGACCCAGGTCGCGGTGTTGCGGGCCAGGTACGCCGGGGCGCTGCTCGAAGCGGGCCGGGGGGACGAGGGCGAGACGATCCTGCGGCAGGTCCTGGGGGAGGAATCGGGGACCGACGTCGGGCACGAGGTCTGGCCGATGGCCCGGATGATTCTCGCCATGTGGCTGGGCCGCGTCGGCCGTGTGTCCGAGGCCCGCGTCGAACTCGGCCTGCTGCAGGAGAAGTTCGCGAGGGGGCCGCTCGCCGTCTTCGAAGGCATGATGCTCGGCCTGACGGCCTGGCTGGACAACGAGGAGGGCCGGTACGCCGAGGGCCGTGTCAGGGCGCGGCAGGCGCTGATGCGGACCGGTGACCCGCTGTCGCAGATGGTGGCCCCGCAGATGCCCGCCACCCAGCTGGTGACGTACGCCTGGGCGCTGGCGGGTCCCGGAGATCCCGATGAGGCCCGGGACGCGGTGCGGCTGCTGGCCGCGTCCGACGCGCAGCTGCCGCCGGGTCACTTCAGCGCGTCCATGGAGCGCGCCAACCGCGAGAAGGCCGAGGCGGCCGCCCGCGCCGCCCTGGGGGACGCCGCGTACGAGCGTGCGTACGCCGAGGGCGGCGGCCTCACCCCGGAGGAGGCCACCGCCCTGGTGGAGCGACGCGATCGGTGAACGGGACCGCCGGGTCGTACGGCCCGGCGGCCGGTTCAGGTCTTCTTGCGGAACTTGCGGATCGCCAGCGGTGCGGTGACCGCGGTGATCGCCACCGACCAGCCGAGCGTCATCAGTACGGAGTGGGTGACCGGGCCGCCGTTCATCAGGTTCCGCGCCGCGTCCGCGAGGTTGGAGAGCGGGTTGTAGTCGGTGAACGCCTGGAGCCAGCCGGGCATCGTGGTGGGCGGGGCGAAGATCGACGATCCGAACTGCAGCGGCATCAGCACCAGCATCGCCATCCCCTGGACGGCCTGGGCCGTCTTCATGGTCAGTCCGAGCAGAATGAAGATCCACATCAGTGAGGCGCCGAAGACCAGTGAGAGGCCGATCGCCGCGAAGAGCGAGAGCACCGATGTGTGGATGCTGAGACCCAGTATGAAGCCCACGGTCAGCAGGATCGTGATGGCGACCAGCATCCGGCCGATCTCCACGACGATCTTCGCGATGAGGACGGACGACCGGGCGATGGGCATACTGCGGAACCGGTCCATCACCCCCTTCTTGAAGTCGTCGTTGACCCCGGTGCCCACGGCCATGGCGATGTTCATGCCCATCATCGCCATCAGACCGGGGACGACGTAGTCGACGTACTGCGTCTGGTTGCCCTTGCCCGCGATGGCGCCGCCGAAGACGAACACGAACAGCAGGGTGAAGATGATCGGCATCAGCAGGACGTCGAACATCGACTCCGGGTCCGCCTTGATCTGCAGCGCGTTGCGCCGGGCCAGCGCCCCGATGTGCCGGAGATTGCCCCGCAGCCCGATCCGCCCCTCGTCCGCGGTCGCGGCCGGTGCGGGCGGCGCCGGCTTCTCGATCGTCGCCGTGCTCATACCGCGGCCTCCTGGATCTGGTCGCTCTGCTCGTCGTAGCCGTCCTGCAGGGTGGGCTTCTGGCCGGTGATGGCCAGGAACACCTCGTCAAGGCTGGGCAGATGGGTACCGATGTTGGTGATGCCGAAGCCGCGCGAGGCCAGCAGGCCGACCACCGACGTCAGCTGTTCGTCGCTGAGGATCGGCACATTGAGCAGCCCCTCGTCGGGCACCGCCTGGGAGCCCGCGATCCCGTCCAGCCCGGCCTCGGCCAGCGCGCGCGCCATGGCGGGGAGCTGTCCGGGGTCGCTCGGCTGGATCTGGAGGGTGCGGCCGCCGACCTTCGCCTTCAGCTCGTTCACCTTGCCGTTGGCGATGACCCGGCCCTTGTCGATGACCGTCAGCTCGTTGGCGAGCTGCTCGGCCTCCTCCATGTACTGGGTGGTGATGAGCACGGTCGCCCCCTCCGCGACCATCCGCTGCACCTCGTCCCAGACCTCGTTGCGGGTACGGGGGTCGAGACCGGTCGTCGGCTCGTCGAGGAAGAGCACCGCCGGGCTGCCGATCATCGAAGCGGCCAGGTCGAGCCTGCGGCGCATCCCGCCCGAGTAGTGCATCGCGGCCTTCTTGGCCGCATCGGTCAGTGAGAACCGCTCCAGGAGCTCGTCGGCGCGGCTCCTGGCGTCCTTGCGGGAGAGATCGAGCAGCCGGCCGATCATGTAGAGGTTCTCCCAGCCGGAGAGCTTCTCGTCGACCGACGCGTACTGCCCGGTGAGGCCGATGACCCGGCGCAGCTGGCGGGGCTGGGTCAGTACGTTGCAGCCGGCCACGGTGGCGGTGCCGGAGTCCGGCTGAATCAGGGTGGAGAGGACTCGTACGAGGGTGGTCTTGCCGGCGCCGTTGGGCCCGAGCACACCGAGGACCGTGCCCTCCCGGACATCCAGGTCCACTCCGTCCAGGGCCTTCGTGTCCCCGTAGTGCTTCACCAGCCCCCGCACCTGTACGGCGGATCCGCCGTTCCCGGGGTTCTTGTCGATTCGCGTCATGCCCACTATCAGACCAGCCGCCACTGACAACTCACCGACAGAATGCCGACAGCCCGCCGATGGGGGATGTCGGCGGGCCGTCGGTACGTGCGGCAGTGGCCTGGACGGGGCCCGAGAGGGCCCCGGTGGTTCAGTGGAAGGTGTGCTGCTCCTGCGGGAACGTGCCGCCGACCACCTCGTCGGCGAACTCCTTCGCCGCGTCGCCGAGCGTCCGGCGGAGGTCCGCGTACTGCTTGGTGAAGCGCGGCACCTTGCCGCCCGTCAGCCCCACCATGTCTGTGTAGACGAGCACCTGCGCGTCGCACTCGGGGCCCGCGCCGATCCCGACGGTCGGGATGTGCAGGATGCGGGTGACCTCGGCGGCCAGCTCCGCGGGTACGAGTTCCAGGACGACCGCGAACGCGCCGGCGTCCTGTACGGACTTGGCGTCGCGCAGCAGCTGCTGCGCGGCCTCCTCGCCGCGGCCCTGCACCCGGTAGCCCATCGAGTTGACGGACTGCGGTGTCAGCCCGATGTGCCCCATGACGGGGATGCCGGACTGCACCAGCAGCTCGATCTGCTGGTGCGAGCGCTCACCGCCCTCCAGCTTCACCGCGCCCACACCCGCCTCCTTGACCAGGCGCGTCGCACTGCGCAGCGCCTGGACCGGGCCCTCCTGGTAGGCGCCGAAGGGCAGGTCGCCGACGATCAGCGCCCGCGAGGTGCCGCGTACCACGGCGGCGGCGAGCATCGTCATCTCGTCGAGGGTGACCGGGACCGTGGTCTCGTACCCGAGGTGGCAGTTGCCCATCGAGTCGCCGACGAGCATCACCGGGATGCCTGCCTCGTCGAAGACGGAGGCGGTCATCGCGTCGTACGCGGTGAGCATGGGCCACTTCTCGCCGCGCTCCTTGGCGCCGCCGATGTCGTGGACCGTGATGCGCCTGCTGCTCCGGCCGCCGGACATCGCCATGCTTCTGTCGGCGGGCTTCCCGGCGGCGGGGCCACCGGCCGCAGGGGCGGAGTTCTGGTGGGCGGAGCCCTGGGGTGCGGAGCTCTCGTGGAGGGAGCTCTGGGAATCCAATGCGCGCGTCATCGCAACGCTCCTGTTCGTCATCTCGAGGCGCCCTGACGGCGTCCCCGGACCGGCTCCATGGTCGCACCCCGGCGCCACCGGGGGGAAGTGGGCTCCGGGCACGCCACCGGGGCCCGGGTAAAATCTTTACGATACGAGACGGTGTCGTATCGGAAATGCTCTACGCTGTCCGCATGACCAACTCCACGGGGCCCGTCGCAGCGCCCCGCATACCCGAAGCCGTACACCGGCGCCGCTGGGCGATCCTGGCCGCGCTGATGCTGAGCCTGCTGATCGTGGTGCTCGACAACTCCATCCTCAATGTGGCGGTCAAGACGATCGCGGCCCCCGCGCCGACCGGGCTCGGCGCCACCCAGAGCCAGCTCGAATGGGCGATCAACGCCTACACGCTGGTCTTCGCCGGACTGCTCTTCACCGCCGGCCTGCTCGGCGACCGCATCGGCCGCAAGAAGGTCCTGCTCTTCGGGCTCGCGGTCTTCGGTTTCGGCTCGGTGTTCGCCGCCCTCTCCACCTCGCCGGCCGAACTCGTCGCGTTCCGGGCCGTGATGGGGCTCGGCGGGGCCTTCGTGATGCCTGCCACCCTCGCCGTCCTGATGAACGTCTTCGAGCGGGACGAGCAGCCCAAGGCCATCGGCATCTGGGCCGGCGGCGTCGGCCTGGCCATCGCGATCGGCCCGATCACCGGCGGTGTGCTCCTCGAACACTTCTGGTGGGGCTCGGTGTTCCTGGTCAATGTGCCGGTCGTGGCCGTCGCGCTGATCGCGATGGTGCTGCTGGTCCCGGACTCCAGGGACCCCGCCCCCGGCCATATCGACCCGGTGGGGGTGGGCCTGTCCGTCGTCGGCCTGGTGCTGCTGGTGTACGGGATCATCCGCGGCGGCGAACTGGCCGACTTCACCGCGCCGTCCGTGCTGCTGACCACGCTCGGCGGGATCGCCGTGCTGACCGGCTTCGTGCTGTACGAGAAGCGCAGCAGCCACCCGGCCATCGACGTCACCTACTTCAGGAACCCGGCGTTCTCCGCGGCCGTCGCCGCCATCGCCCTGGTCTTCTTCGCGCTGATGGGCGTCACCTTCTTCTCGGCCTTCTACATGCAGAGCGTCCGCGGCTACAGCGCGCTGGAGTCCGGCCTCCTGCTGCTGCCGCTCGCCGCGGCCCAGATGATCTTCTCGCCGCGGGCCAGGCTCGTCGTCGAACGGTTCGGCGCCCGCGCCGTCTGCACGGCCGGCATGGTGCTGGTCGCCGCCGGACTCGGCTGCTTCGCGTTCTTCGGCGCCGGTACGCCCGTCTGGGTGATGGAGGTCGTCTTCTTCGCCATGGGGACGGGAATGGCCCACATCATGCCGCCGGTCACGGTCTCGATCATGCAGTCGCTGCCCCGTGAGAAGGCCGGTTCCGGATCCGCGATCAACAACACCTTCCGCCAGGTCGGCGGGGCGCTCGGGGTCGCCGTACTGGGGTCCGTGCTCTCCGCCACCTACCGCGGTGACATCGAGGGGCATCTCGGCGCGCTGCCGCCCGGTGCGCGCAAGGCGGCGGGGGAGTCGATCGAGGCGACCCTGGGCGTCGCGGAGAAGCTCGGCCCCGCGGGCCGGACGCTCGCGGCCCACGCGGACACCGCGTTCCTGCACGCCATGCATGTGACGGCGCTCGGCTCGGCCGGGGTCGCGCTGCTCGGCGCCGTCGTGGTCGCCGTCTTCCTGCCGGGCAGGCCCGGGACCGGCGCCGTCGGAGCCAGGGCGGAAGAGTCGGTTCCGGCGTCAGCGACAATCGGTATGGACTGACTCGGCAGGGACTGACACGGACAGCGAGAGGCGGAGCGGGCGTGCCCCCGACGGAACAGCGGAACAGGCCGGCTGAGCAGCGGCGCGGGCGGCCGCGCTCGGAAGCGGTCGAGCGGTCGATCGTCGAGGCCGTGGTGAAGCTGCTGGAGGAGGGCGTCCCGCTGACCGAGGTGTCCATCGAACGCGTGGCCCGTACGGCGGGCGTCGGCAAGGCGACCATCTACCGCCGCTGGAAGGGCAAGGAGGAGCTCTTCATCGATGTGCTCAAGGCCATCGAGCCCGCCGCCCCCGAGCTACAGGGCACCTCGGTCCGCGACCATCTGGTCGCGATGCTCGAATCGCTGCGCCTGCAGGGCCTCGCGAAGCGCTCGTCCACGCTGCTGTACAACGTCTTCGCACAGATGCAGAGCTATCCGGAGCTCTGGCGGGCCTATCACGACACGGTCGTCGAGGCCCGGCGCCGGATGGGCGCCGAGGTCGTCCGCCGGGGGATCGAGGAGGGCGCGATCCGCTCCGACCTGGCCCCGGACCTGATCAACGACCTGTTCGTGGGGCCGATGCTGCTGCGTACCGTGCTCCGCCCCGACGCGGAGCTCGACGACGGTCTGGCGGCCCGGCTCGTGGACGCGCTCCTGGAGGGTCTCGCCCCTCGGGAGCGCGGGTCCGACCCGGGGCAGCACGGCTGAAATATGCGCATTCCGTCACAACCGGAACTCCAGTACTGCCTGCCACGTCCTCGTGACAGTACGGCCGTGTCATCACGGCGCGGAAAGAGCCGCTCGATCGCTTAGTGTCAGGGGCGGTACGGCGTGCACGGCAAGGCAGCGAGGGCAATGGTATGGCGCAGGCGCACTTCACGGACACGGACACGGAGCACGGCGGCTCGGAGTACGGGCGTTCCGAATCCGGTGCCCGGCGTCTGTTCGGCGGGCGCTGGCGGGGTGACCGCGGGATCTGGCGCCGCGGCATCGTCCTCGCGTGCTTCGCCGTGCTGCTCACGCTGACGATGCTCTTCCACGCCCGCATCCCCAACGACATCGGCAACCTCGGCAGCCTCACCGAGACCTTCCTGCCGTGGCTGGGTGTGGTCGGTGTCCCTGTCCTGCTCATTCTGGCGCTGCTGCGCCGCTCGGCCACCGCGCTGATCGTCCTGCTGCTGCCGGTCATCGTCTGGCTGAACACCTTCGGCGGACTGATCAGCCACAAGTCGGCCGCCGGCGGCGATCTGGTGGTCGCCACCCACAACGTGAACGCGGACAACCCCGATCCGGTGGGCACCGCGAAGAAGGTCGCCGCCTCGGGCGCCGATGTGGTCGCCCTGGAGGAGCTGGCCTCGGGCAAGGCCCCGGTGTACGAGAAGGCTCTCGCCTCCACCTACCCGTACCACGCGGTGGAGGGCACGGTCGGGCTCTGGAGCAAGTACCCGATGGGCGACACCGAGCCGGTCAACATAAGGCTCGGCTGGACCCGCGCCATGCGGGCCACGGTGGCCACGCCCAAGGGCAGGGTCGCCGTCTATGTCGCGCACCTGCCCTCGGTACGGGTGAAGCTCGACGCCGGGTTCACCGCATCGCAGCGCGACCAGAGCGCGGACGCGCTGGGCGCGGCCATCAAGCGGGAGCCGATGCACGACGTGGTGCTGCTCGGCGACCTCAACGGGACGATGAACGACCGTTCGCTGGATGCCGTGACCTCGCAGATGCGCTCCACCCAGGGCGCGGCGGGCAACGGCTTCGGCTTCAGCTGGCCCGCGCGCTTCCCGATGGCGCGGATCGACCAGATCATGGTCAGGGGCGCCGACCCGGTCTCCTCCTGGACGCTGCCCAGCACCGGCAGCGACCATCTGCCGATCGCGGCCCGCCTCAAGCTGTAGGCGCAAGCGCCCGGAGACAGGGGCCCGCGGGAGATACGCGTCACTTAACGCGGTATTCACCTGCCGGAACAATGCGGCGGGGAGACTTTGTTCAGCAAGAGAACTTAAGCTGGTCTCCCCGTGCGCCGTCGCACCGTCGTACCGGGCCCCGTGTCCCCGCTCTCGTAAGAGAAGGTCTCCCTCCATGCCCCTGGCCCTGCTCGCGCTGGCCATCTCCGCGTTCGGCATCGGCACCACCGAGTTCGTGATGATGGGCCTGCTGCCCAACGTCGCCGGTGACCTGGGCACCTCCGTGCCCACCGCGGGTTATCTCGTCTCCGCCTACGCGGTCGGCGTCGTCATCGGCGCCCCGCTGCTCACCGCGCTCGGCTCCCGCATCCCGCGCAAGCGGATGCTGCTGCTCCTGATGGGTCTGTTCACCGTCGGCAACCTGGCGTCCGCCTTCGCACCCGGCTTCGGCTGGCTGCTGGCGGGGCGGGTGCTTGCCGGGCTGCCGCACGGCGCCTTCTTCGGCGTCGGCGCGGTCGTCGCGTCCGGCCTGGTCGACGAGGGCAGGCGCGGCCGGGCCGTGGCCACCATGTTCCTCGGTCTGACCGTCGCCAATATCGTCGGCGTCCCCGCGGCGACCCTGCTCGGACAGCACCTCGGCTGGCGCGCCACCTTCGTCGTGGTCGGTGTGATCGGCCTGGTGGCGCTGGCCGCGCTGGCCCGGCTCGTCCCGTACGTCCCCGTCGACGCGCACCAGGGCCTGCGCCACGAGGTGCGCGCCCTCGGCAACCGTCAGGTGCTCCTCGGACTGCTCACCGCCGTCTTCGGCTTCGCCGGGGTCTTCGCCGTCTACAGCTACCTCGCCTCGATCACCACCGAGGTGATGGGCCTCTCCGAGTCCTCGGTGACCCTGGTGCTCGCCCTCTTCGGCATCGGTATGACGCTGGGCGCGCTGGCCGCGGGGCCGCTGAGCGACCGGGCCCTGCGCCCCACGGTGTACGGATCGTTGGGCGGGCTCGCCGTCGTGCTGGCCGCGTTCGACTTCACCGTCCATGTGAAGTGGGCCGCGCTGGTCAGTGTGGTGCTCCTCGGAGCGGTCGGTTTCATGACCACCACCCCGCTGCAGATGCTGGTGATGAAGAAGGCCAGCTCGGCGCCGACGCTGGCATCGGCCTCCAACCACTCCGCCTTCAACCTGGCCAACGCGGGCGGCGCCTGGCTCGGCGGGGTCGCCATCGCGGCCGGCTGGGGCTGGATGTCACCGACCCTGGTGGGCGCGGGACTGGCCGTGATCGGCCTCGCCATCGCGGTGACCGCCGGGGTCCTGGACCGCGGTACGCCGAAGGGGGCCTCCCGCGTGGTCGCGGAGGGCCCCCGTACGGAGCGTGCGCTCAGCTCGTCTCGCGCCAGCGGTTCGTGATCGGCAGCCGCCGGTCCTTGCCGAACCCCTTCGCGGAGATCTTGGTGCCCGGCGGGTACTGACGGCGCTTGTACTCCGCGGTGTCCACCATCCGGAGCGTCTTCGCCACCAGCTCCGGGTCGAACCCGGCCGCGACGATGGTGTCGAGGCCCTGGTCGGCGTCGACGTACCGCGCCAGGATCGCGTCGAGCACCTCGTAGTCCGGCAGCGAGTCCGTGTCGACCTGGCCGGGGCGCAGCTCGGCGCTGGGCGGCTTGGAGATCGAGTTCTCCGGGATCGGCGGGGTCTGGCCCCGCTCGGCCGCTGCCCGGTTGCGCCACTCGGCGAGCCGGAAGATGGAGGTCTTGTAGACGTCCTTGATCGGCCCGTACGCGCCGACCGAGTCGCCGTAGAGCGTCGAATACCCCACGGCCAGCTCGGACTTGTTGCCCGGCGCGAGCACGATCTGGCCCTCCTGGTTGGAGAGGGCCATCAGGGTGGTGCCGCGCAGCCGCGACTGGAGGTTCTCCTCGGCCAGGCCGGTGAGCGAGAGCGACTCCATGTACGCGTCGAACATCGGGGCGATCTCGACGGTCCGGTAGTTCAGCCCGGTGCGCCGGGCCAGCTCGGCCGCGTCGTCCCGGGAGTGGTCCGACGAGTACTTGGACGGCATGGACACGCCGTACACGTTCTTCGCACCGAGGGCGTCACAGGCGATGGCCGCGACGAGCGCCGAGTCGATACCGCCGGAGAGCCCGATCAGCACCGAGGAGAAGCCGTTCTTCGCGGCGTACGCCCGCAGCCCCACCACCAGCGCGGTGTACAGCTCCTCGTCGTCGTCCAGGCGGTCCGCGTAGCCGCCGGGCAGTTCGGCCGGGTAGGCGGGAAGGGGCTCGTCGGAGAGTGTGACGTGTTCGATGCGCAGCCCGTCGGCCACGACGCCGGCGGGGACCTGGCCCGCGGCCGGCAGCTCCAGGTCGACCACCACACAGCCCTCGGTGAACTGCGGTGCCCGTGCGACGACTTCGCCGTCCCGGTCGACCACGATCGAGTCGCCGTCGTAGACCAGCTCGTCCTGGCCGCCGGTCATCGCGACGTACGCGGTGGTGCAGCCGGCCTCCCTGGCCCGCCTGCGGACCAGTTCGAGGCGCTGGTCGTCCTTGTTCAGCTCGTAGGGCGACGCGTTGATCGAGACCAGCAGCCCGGCCCCCGCGGACCGGGTGGCGGGGACCCGGCCGCCGTCCTGCCAGAGGTCCTCGCAGATGGCGAGCGCGACATCGACGCCGTGCACCCGGATCACCGGGAGGGTCTCGCCCGGGACGAAGTAGCGGAACTCGTCGAAGACGCCGTAGTTCGGCAGATGGTGTTTGGAGAAGGTCAGCGCGACATCCCCGCGGTGCAGCACGGCCCCGGCGTCCCGCGGGGCGCCCGCCGGCTGCCCGTAGCGGGGCTGGGCCTTCTCGGTGCGGTCGAGGTAGCCGACGACGACAGGGACGTCCCCGAACCCCTCGGCGGCCAGCCGTGCGGCGAGCGCGCGCAGCGCGGCCCGGGACGCGTCGACGAAGGACGACCGCAGGGCCAGGTCCTCGACGGGGTATCCGGTCAGCATCATCTCGGGGAACGCCACCAGATGGGCGCCCTGCCCGACGGAGTGCCGGGTCCAGTGGACGATCGCCTCGGCGTTCCCGGCGAGGTCACCGACGGTCGAGTCGATCTGATTCAGTGCGAGGCGTAGTTGAGGCACCCCGCCAGTGTAATCGTCTCTCTGACGCGATGTCCTGTCGGGAGGGTGCGCGGTATGTCACTGCGAAACGGCCCCGCCCCCACCCGTCGTACAGGTGGGGGCGGGGCCGCGCAGCTGGCTGCCGCGTGCGACGCGAGGTCACCGCGGCGGTGTGCCGCCGTTACCGGTCAGCGCCTGGCGAAGGAGCTGAGGTAGGTGCGTCCCGGGCTGCCGACACCGGTCACGTCGTCGTAGCCGACGGTGGCGACCAGCGACGAGTCCGCGCCGAGCGTCCGCAGCGAGGTCAGCAGACCGCCGCTCGCGTCGACACTGTTGGCGAAGTCGACCCGGACGACCGACTGGGTGCGGCCCGCGCCCAGCGGGTGGTCCGTGACGTCGTGGTACGCCGCGGTGCCGTAGCGGGAGTAGATCGACGGGTTGGCGAACCCGATCGGAACCCCGTGCTGCGCCTGCTGCGCCAGCGCCTGGATGCCCGCGATGACCGGAGCCGCCAGCGAGGTGCCGCCGATGCGGTACTCGCTGTACTGCTGCGAACCGTCCGGGAAGGTCTGCGTCTGGCCCACCAGGAACCCGGTGTTCGGGTCGGCGACCGCGGAGATGTCAGGGATGGTGCGCATGGCCGTCTTGCCGTTGGCCTTGGCGAGCTTCCCGGGCACCACATTGCGCTGGTAGAACGGCTGCGCCACGGTCTTGCTGGTGCCGCCGCCCGCGCCGCCGTTGAAGGTGCCGGGGAACGCGGCCCAGTTCTTCCCGTTGGCCGACAGGTTCGACTTCAGTGTGCCCCAGCCGGTCTCCCACTGGTACTTGTCACCCTTGCCGACGGCGAGGGCAGTGCCGCCGACCGCCGTCACCCAGGCGGAGTTGGCGGGGGTGTCGACCTGCTTCGTACCGGTGTTGGCGACCTCGTCGCCGTTGTCGCCGGTGGAGAAGTAGAAGCCGATGCCCTCGACCGCGCCCAGCTGGAAGACCTGGTCGTAGGCGGCCGCCGAGGCCGGCGTCTGGTTGGCCTCGATGTCGCCCCAGGAGTTGGAGACGATGTCGGCGAGGTGGTTGTCCACGACCTTGCCGAGCGAGTCGAGCAGCGCGTTGTCGTCGCAGGAGGCGGCACCGACGTACACGATGTCCGACTTGGGCGCCACCGCGTGCACGGCCTGGACGTCGAGGGTCTCCTCGCCGTACCAGCCGGCCGCGCCGCACTCGTCGATGTCGGTGTAGTCGCTCGGCAGCACCTGCGAGAGCTGGCCCTTGGCGTACGCGCTGTCGCCGTTGCGCTTGGCGTACTTGGCCGCGTCCTGGGCGATGGTCGGCGAGGCGTAGGCGTCCGTGATGGCGACCGTGACGCCCTTGCCGGTCCTGTTGCCCGCGCCGTAGGCGGCCCGCAACTGCTTGCCGGTGTAGCCCTTGACCGCGTAGGGGGCCTTCTCGCCGTACGCGTTCGGGAGCTTCTTGTTGACCTTCTGGCCGTAGTACGACGACATCGGCCCGGCGTTCTTGAAGACCGCGCTGGGCGGGGGCAGCGTCGTGGTGTCGTGCTTGACGTTGTGCGGGGCGTTGTCGAGGCCGACCACCGTCAGCACCGCACCCTGGAGGGACGCGGGCGCGGAGGCCGTGGCCGTCGGGGCCCGGTAGGTCTTGCTGCCCTTGCGGTAGTTGTGCAGCTGGGTCGAGAACGCCTTCTCGGCCGCGCTGACGTCACCGCTGACCGAGACATAGTGCTGGTTCGCGCCGGTGACCTTCAGACCCGACGACTTCAGCCAGGCCTTGACCTGCTTGATCTGCTCGGGCGTCGCACCGAAGCGGGCCTTGGCCTGCTTCGCGCTCAGGTACTTGCCGTAGGAGGCGGACTGCGGGTCCGACACCTCCTTCGCGTACGCCGACAGGCCCTGGGCGTCGCGCCCGGCCAGATAGACGCGCGCGTTCACCTGGCCGGAATTCGCGCTCGCGCCACGGTCGGCGGTGGCCTTCGCCCACAGCGGCTTGGTGCCCTGGAGCGCGTGACGGCTGCCCGTACCGGAGTCGGCGTTGGCGCTGGGTATGGACAGAGCCAGCGCGCCGGCGAGCAGTGGCAGTGTCGCTGCCACGCTCAGGCCGGCGCGCATTCTTGAGCGGCTGGATCTCATGGAACCCCCTGTGTCGCGGTTCGTCGCAGGTACGCGTGTACGCCACACCTTGCCCGATGAACTGCTCATGCCAGGGGCATGCGATGACCAAGAAGAACTCAAGGAACGGTCATGAACGGGCAGTTGATCCCGTTGTTGCCGAAGCGCCCCTTTCCTTCAGCAGATCGGCCATGAGCTGCACTTCGGACTGCTGCGCGGCGACCATCCCCTGCGCCAGCTTCTTCTCCGCGCCGGTCCGGCACAGCTGCACACAGCCTTCCGCCATGTGGATCCCGCCCTTGTGATGGGCCGTCATCAGCTGGAGGTAGCGGATCTCCGCCTTCCTGCCGCTCAGCTTCCGCAGGGTGTCCAGCTGCGCCGTCGTCGCCATACCGGGCATCAACGCCCCATCGGTGGACGGCTCCTGGCCCATCCCCATCCACTCCATCGGCAGCCGGTCGGCGTCGCTCACCGGCAGCCCCCAGAGATTCAGCCAGCCCGTCATCATGCCGCGCTGGTTGGCCTGGGTGTTGGCGATGTCGTACGCGAGGCGGCGCACATCGGCGTTCCCGGTGCGGTCCCGCACGATGAACGACATCTCCACGGCCTGCTGGTGGTGGACCGACATATCACGGGCGAAACCGGCATCGGCCGAACCCGCCGAGGGCACCCCCGCGACGCGAGCGGTGGACACATGGCCGCCGCCCCCGGTGGTGAACGCCATGGTCGCGGCGGCCGCGCAGAGCAGTACGAGGACGGCGGCGGCGACGGCCATCAGCCGGGTGCTCCTGGTCACTGGCCGTCCAGCCCGCCCGTGCACGCCGCACCCGGTTCCGGGGTCTGCGGGCCCTGCACGTACTTGGTGAAGAACTGGTTCACCCTCGGGTCGTCGGCGCCGTCCACCGTCAGCTGCTTGCCCCAGGCGCTGAGCATGATCGCGCCCGACTGGCCGGGGTACGGGCTCATCAGCGAGTACGGGGTCCTGGCCACCTTCGCGCCGAGCTTCTTCACATCGCCCGACGGCGCCTTGTCCGTGTACGTGACCCAGACCGAGCCGTGCTCAAGGGAGTGGACGGCGTTCATGTCGGGGAGCGGCTTGGTGTAGACGTTCCCGTTGCAGTTCATCCAGACCTGGTTGTGGTCCCCGCCCACCGGCGGCGTCATCGGGTAGTCCACCTTCTTGGTGACATGGGTGCGGCCGAGCTTCTTGATGTCCCAGTCCCGCTCGCCCTTGATGGGCCCGGCCGTCGTACCGCCGTCCGCCTTGCTGTCGGACGCGCCGCTGCCGGAGGCGGTGTTGGCGCTCTCGTCGTCGCTGTCGGCGCTGACGAGATAGGTGCCGAAGCCGATCAGCCCCGCGAAGGCGACGGCCGCCACCGCGATCACGGCGATACGGACCCGCCGCTCACGCGACCTCTCGGAGCGGCGCATCTCCTCTATACGGGTCCTGCGATCGTTCTTCGAGCCCTGAGTCGAAGCCATCGATGAGTCCTCAAGTCCTGGTCGGATACGGACGGTCCGGGGGCTCAGATCGTAGTGGCGGGGCACACGGCATGGCACAGGGGCCGGACAGCCGGAGTGCGGCACTGTGGCCGGGGGCACCGGCACACGGAGGTGGACGAAGGGTGCACAAGTATGCGATCGCCGCGGAAGTGCTGCTCTGGTGGGTGCTCCTGACGGCGTTGTGGCTGGTTCTCATCAGCACCGTGGATGTACTGGAGACGGTGGTCGGAGCGGCCCTGGCGCTGCCCGCCGCCGTCGCGGCCCGCGCGGCACGTACGGCGGTGAGCCGGCGGTGAACGGCTGGCTGTTCGCCGCCGCCGCGGTGCTGGTGTGCGGAGTGGCACCGACGCTCTGGGGGGTGGCCACCGGACCGCTGCGGCGCCGGGTCGTCGCCCAGAACCAGGCCACCCTGCTCGTCTGCCTCGCCCTGCTGCTGCTCGCCCAGGGGTTCCGCCGCCCCTCCGCGTACACCGATCTCGCCCTCGTGCTGGCCGTACTCGGCCCGGTCGGCACCCTGGTGTACGCCCGGCTGCTCGCCGACGACCTGGCGGACGACCCGCCGCGCAGCTCCAGGACCACCTGGCCGGCCGTCGCCGCCACGGTGCTGGTCGTGCTGCCGCTGTGTGTGGTCACCGGAGCGAGCCGCGCGACGGTCAAGCTGCTCGTCATCGGCGCCCTGCTGATCGCGGGCAACATCGTCGCGTCCCGGGCGCTCGACGACCCGGTCCCGGAGGCGGCCCATGACTGAAGCCCTGACCGCCATCGCCCTGCTGCTGGTCGCGGGCGCCGCCACCGCTGCCGTCCTGGTCCGCGACCCCGCCCGGCAGGCGCTGGTCCTCTCGCTCCTCGGCCTCTCCCTGGCCGTGCTCTTCACCGTCCTCCAGGCCCCCGACGTGGCGCTCTCGCAGCTCGCGGTGGGCTCGGCGCTCACCCCGCTGCTGGTGCTCCTCTGCGTACGCAAGGTCCGCCGCAGGCGCGGTGCCGAGCAAAAGAGGCGGAGCGGATGAGCCGGCGGATGCGCCTGTGGGTACTGGTCGTCGGCCTGGCCGGAATCGCCGCCATGCTCGCCGGGGCCTACCGGCTGCTCCCCCGTTTCGGCGGCGACATCCATCCGTACGGTGAGCGCGCGGTACGGGCCGCGCTGGGCCGGCACACCGCCAACGTCATCTCATCCGTCAACTTCGACCAGCGGGCCTTCGACACCCTGGGCGAGGAGAGCATCCTCTTCGGCGCGGTCCTCGGCACGGTCGTGCTGCTGCGCCAGACCCGGGGTGAGCGGCAGTACCGTCCCGAGCCCGCACCCGTCCTGCCGTCCGTGCGCCGCTACGCGCTGGTGGCGCTGCCGGTCACGCTGCTCGCGGGGATGTATGTGGTCGCGCACGGCCAGCTCAGCCCCGGCGGCGGATTCCAGGGCGGTGTCGTCATGGCCACCGCGCTGCATCTGCTCTACATCGCGGTCGACTACCGGGCGCTGGAGCGGATCCGGCCCATCGGCGTCTACCACATCGGGGACGCGGCGGGGGAGGGCGCCTATCTGGTCCTGGGGCTCGCGGGGCTGCTCTGCGGGACGTCCTTCCTCGCCAACTTCCTCCCTTACGGCACCTTCAACACCCTCGCGTCGGGCGGGACCGTGCCGCTGCTCAACGCGGCCATCGGGGTGGAGGTCGCCTGCGCGGTGGTCGTCCTCCTGGCCGGCTTCCTCGACCAGGCGCTGGAGATCGAGGAGACGGAAAGCAGGACGGGGCAGACAGAGACGGGGCAGACGGAGACGGGACAGACGGAGAGCAGGACGGGACAGACGGAGACGGGACAGACGGAGACGGGGAAGACGGAGACAGACAGGGAGCGGGAATGATGTCCGTACTGCCGTACGCGACCGCCGGGTGGATCTTCCTCATCGGGGTCTACGGCCTCGCCACCAGCCGTAACCTCATCCACGCCGTCGGATGCCTCGCCGTCTGCCAGTCCTCCACCTATGTCCTGCTGCTCTCCGTCGGCTACCGCGACGGCGGGACCGCCCCGGTCTTCTCCGACCTGAAGCCGGGCGCACGGCCCCTGGTGGACCCCGTCGTACAGGCGCTCGCCCTCACCGATGTGGTGGTCGGCGCGACCCTCACCGCACTGCTGCTCGCCCTCGTCGTACAGATCGACAAACGGCACTCGACGGTCGACCCCGACGAACTCTCCGAGCTGCGCGGATGACCGGGTCCGGGCAGCTGAACCAGCTGCTTCCGCTGATCGTGGCGCTGCCGCTCACCGGCGCCGTCGTCCTGGTCGCCGCCGGACGCAGACTGCCCAGGTCCGCCGCCGAGGTGGTCGGCGCCGTCTTCGCCGCCGGCACCGCCGCGCTCGCCGCCGTGCTGCTCGCGGGCGGCTCGGACCACGCGGCCGAATGGGTCGGCGGCTGGACCCCCGAGCACGGGCGGAGCGTCGGCATCGTCCTGACCGGCGACCCGCTCGCGCTGGGGCTCGCCACGCTGACCTCGCTGCTCGTCGTCGCCGTACTCGCCTACTCCTGGCGGTACTTCGACGAGCCGCCGTTGCGGCACGCCGGGGCGTTCCCCGCGCTCGTGCTGCTCTTCCAGGCCGGTATGTGCGGTTTCGTCCTCACCGGAGACCTCTTCAACGCCTTCGTCTTCTTCGAGCTGATGAGCGTGGTCGCCTACGCGCTCACCGGCTACCGGGTCGAGGAGGCGAAGGCGGTCCAGGGCGCGCTCACCTTCGGCGTCGTCAACTCGCTCGGCGCGTACGCCACCCTCACCGGGATCGTGCTGCTCTACGCCCGCACCGGCGAACTGGGCATGCGGGCCATCGGACGGCGCCTCGACGAGCAGGGCCGGCCGGACGCCCTGGTCCTCACCGCCTTCGTCCTGGTCCTCACCGGGCTGCTGGTCAAGGCGGCGGCCGTCCCCTTCCACTTCTGGCTCCCCGACGCGCACGCGGTCGCCCCCACCCCCGTCTGCATGCTGCTCTCCGGGGTCATGGTCGAGCTGGGTGTCTACGGCACGGGGCGGGTCTACTGGACCGTGTTCGCCGGTCCCGGCGGGGTCCCGGCGCACGACGCGGAACGGGCCCTGGTGACCCTCGGTGTGCTGACCGCACTGGTCGGGGCCGTCATGTGCTGGTACCAGCGCCACCTCAAACGCCTGCTGGCCTTCTCGACCGTCGCGCACACCGGCCTTTTCCTCGTCGGCATCGGACTGCTCACCCCGCAGGCCTCGTCGGGCGTCGCGCTGTACGTACTCGGGCACGCGGGCGTGAAGGCGGCGCTCTTCGCCTGCGCCGGTATCCTCCTCGACCGCTACGGCTCGATCGACGAGCACGAACTGCACGGCCGGGCGCGCGGACTCCCGTTCGTCGGGGCGCTGTTCACGGTCGGCGGTCTTGCACTCGCCGGGTTGCCGCCCTTCGGTACGGCGCTCGGCAAGGCGGTCATCGAGGAGTCGGCCGGCGCACCCCTCACGGTGCTCTGCGTCGCGGTGTCGGCGCTCACCGGGGGAGCGGTGCTGCGGGTCGCCGCGCGGGTCTTCGGCGGGTTCGGGCGGCGCCCCGGCGAGCAGCACGGCGGAGCGTACGAGACGAGCGGGGAGCACGAGGAGCCGGAGACCGGCGGACGGCCGCTGTCCCGTGTCCCCGACACCATGCTCGTCGTACCGGCGGTGCTGCTCGCCGCGGCGCTGGCCGTAGGTCTGGTGCCGGACATCGCGGCAGCCGCCGGCCATGCGCTGGACGAGGCCGTGCCGGGGAGGGCGGAGCACCCGCCGCAGTGGTCGGCCGCCGGAGTGCTCCTGGGAGTGCTGTCCACGGCGCTCGCCGCGGCCCTCGCCACCGTTGCCGTGCGCCGGCCGGACCGGGCCGGGGGGCCCGACCGGTTGTTGCAGCCGCTGCGCCGGCTCCACTCGGGGCACGTCGGCGACTACGTCGCCTGGCTCGCGGCGGGGGCTTCGCTCCTTGGCGCGCTGGTCCGCTGGTGACCCGTACGGCGCCGAGCGGTGACCTGTACGACGCCGAGCGGTGACCTGCACGACGTCGAGCGGTGACCTGCACGACGTCGAGCGGTGACCTGTACGACGCCGAGCGGTGACCCGTACAACGCCGACAACGTACCCGGGTGTTCGCCGTCCCCACGGCCCTCACCGCGGCCGCGGGGAAGGCCGGAGACCCTGACTCGTTCACGGCCTCCACGTGACCCACAATGGAGGCTGCGGGACACCCGAGCGGGGTGAGATGTTCGGACGAGGGTTCGCAACAAGCTGGAAATCGTGTGGTGGGATGCTCATGAGCCCCGGGGACTCCGGAGGCGTGGGAGCAGGTGGCTGACCGGCGAGGATAGGTAGGAACGGTATGGATAAGCAGCAGGAATTCGTGCTCCGTACGCTGGAGGAGCGCGACATCCGCTTTGTGCGCCTGTGGTTCACCGACGTCCTCGGGTTCCTGAAGTCGGTCGCCGTGGCGCCCGCCGAGCTTGAGCAGGCGTTCGACGAGGGCATCGGTTTCGACGGGTCGGCCATCGAGGGCTTCGCGCGGGTCTACGAGTCCGACATGATCGCCAAGCCGGACCCCAGCACCTTCCAGATCCTGCCCTGGCGTGCGGAGGCCCCCGGCACCGCCCGGATGTTCTGCGACATCCTGATGCCGGACGGCTCACCGTCCTTCGCCGACCCCCGCTATGTACTGAAGCGGATCCTGGCCAAGACCTCCGACCTGGGTTTCACCTTCTACACCCATCCGGAGATCGAGTTCTACCTCCTCAAGGACAAGCCGCTCGACGGCACCCGCCCCACCCCCGCCGACAACTCCGGCTACTTCGACCACACTCCGCAGAACGTCGGCATGGATTTCCGCCGGCAGGCGATCACCATGCTCGAATCCATGGGCATCTCGGTCGAGTTCAGCCACCACGAGGGCGCGCCGGGTCAGCAGGAGATCGATCTGCGGTACGCGGACGCGCTGTCGACCGCCGACAACATCATGACCTTCCGGCTGGTCATGAAGCAGGTCGCCCTTGAGCAGGGCGTACAGGCCACCTTCATGCCGAAGCCGTTCAGCGAGTACCCCGGCTCGGGCATGCACACCCACCTCTCCCTCTTCGAGGGTGACCGCAACGCCTTCTACGAGTCCGGCTCCGAGTACCAGCTCTCCAAGGTGGGCCGCTCCTTCATCGCGGGCCTGCTGACACACGCCGCCGAGGTCTGCGCGGTCACCAACCAGTGGGTCAACTCCTACAAGCGCATCTGGGGCGGCTCTGCCCGCAGCGCGGGCGCGGGCGGCGAGGCACCCTCGTACATCTGCTGGGGCCACAACAACCGCTCGGCGCTGATCCGCGTCCCCATGTACAAGCCAGGCAAGACCGGCTCGGCCCGGGTGGAGGTCCGCTCCATCGACTCCGGGGCCAACCCGTACCTGACGTACGCGCTCCTCCTCGCGGCCGGCCTCAAGGGCATCGAGGAGAGCTACGAACTCCCGGCAGGCGCGGACGACGACGTGTGGGCGCTCTCCGACTCGGAGCGCCGCGCGATGGGCATCGAGCCGCTGCCGCAGAACCTGGGCGAGGCGATCGAGCTGATGGAGCGCAGCGAACTGGTCGCGGAGACGCTCGGCGAGCATGTCTTCGACTTCTTCCTCCGGAACAAGAAGCAGGAGTGGGAGGAGTACCGCAGCGAGGTCACCGCTTTTGAGCTGCGGAAGAACCTGCCGGTGCTGTAGGGGCGGGCAGCCGGACCCCTTCCTGTCCGGGGGCCGTCCCCGCCCGCCACATGCTCGGCGTCATGGCCCGTGCCACCACGTCGGAGAGCGACGGC
>NZ_JBHYWP010000077.1:0-28137 GCF_042751845.1 Streptomyces sp. NPDC059398
CATCTGCCCCCGGGAACCGGCCGTTGTGCGTCACTGGCCCCCGCGCCGTTGTCTCCTCCCCCCGGTCAGCCGGAGCCCCCGGTCAGCCGGAGGCGGGCCGCCGGGCGCGGCGGCGCCGCCGCGCCGCGGTGGCCAGGGCGGCGAGCGCGGAGGCGGCGAACAGCCCTGCGGTGATCAGCAGCCAGCGGTCGAGATAGACGCGGTCCGAGAGGCCGGTGTCCTGGTGGTACGGGGCCGACCTGCGCAGGATCAGTGGGAACCAGACCAGCAACAGCAGGGCCGACAGCGCGACCGGTGCGCGGAGGTAGAGGATCCACCGGGTACCCGCAGCCCGCGTCCCCACCCCGGCCACCCGCGTCGCCCCGCCACGCTGCTCCGGACGTTCGGCCCCCACCCGCGTCGCCCCACCGTGCCCCACCGGATGTTCGGCCCCCGCCCCGGCAGACCCCTCCGCCCCGCCACGCCACACCGGACGGCGCCCCCGCGGTGGGAGTGCCGCCTGGGCCGTGCGGTCCGCGGCGCTGTAGACGGGCAGCAGCACCAGATCGTGCAGCAGCGCTGCGCCGATGAACCAGACGGCGACGACGACGGGGCGCTCCCTGAGGAGCTCCACCGCGGCGTACCCGGCGACGGTGAAGCAGCAGGCCATGACGAGCAGATGGACGGGGTGGGCACCGTAACGGCGCGAGAAGCGGCTCATGCTCACATCCGGAAGGTGAGGCGGCGGACCCATTTGGTGTTGTTCACGCCGGGATTGGCGGGAACGATGATGCGGGCGGGGTGGCCGTGATCGGCGGAGAGCGGCGCTCCGTTGACGTACAGGGCGAGCAGCGAGAGCGGGTCGCGGATCTGGTTGCCCGCCAGGAGCACGGTGCGGAAGGCGCCCTGGCGTTGTACGGACTCGACCAGGACGCTGTCGGCGTGCGGAGTGCCGGCGAGTGCGGCGAGGTCGGAGAGCCGTAGCCCCGACCAGCCCTGGTCGTCCGTGGACCAGCCTTCGACGCAGGCGATCGGCAGCCGGGCCGTGTGCTGTTCCATGGCGAGCAACTGCACGTAGGTGAAGGTGTGCTGCCGGTGGCTCCCGTGGATCTCCAGGCGCCAGCCGGGGCCGATGTCGGATGCGGTGATGCCGAGGGCCTGCGCGCTCTTGTTGATCTGGAAGCCGTTCGGGCCCGGCCGCGGGTCGCGGTTGTGCGGGGCGAGCAGCGCGGTGCGGCGCAGGGCGCCCCCGATGCTCTGGCCCGCGGTGACGGCAAGCAGCGCCAGCGACCCGGCGCCGACGAGGCCGATGGCGCCGCGTCGGCTGACGGTCGGGCGGGCCGGGGCGGAAGCGACCAGCCCGTACGGATCGGGTGGCTCCGGTTCGGTGTGCGCCGTGTCGGTGGCCAGGACCGAGCGCAGGGCTGGGGAGCGGACCGCCCGCCACATCCGCCCGAGCCGCAGCACCACATGGGCGGCGAAAGCGGCCATGAACACCCAGGCGCCGTAGAAGTGCAGGGTGTAGAAGGAGCCGGGGAAGACGTAGTCGAGCTGGATGTTGAGCACTCCGGTGGCGAACTCGAAGAGGACACCGCCGACCAGCAGGACCAGCGAGAGGCGCTCCACGGCGTGGGCGGGGGAGCGCACGGGCGGCCAGGTGAAGAGCTTCGGGACGACCGACCACAGTTTGGCGAGCAGCACCGGGATGAGGACCACACCGAGGGTGACATGGACGCCCTGGGTGAGGCGGTAGAGCCAGGAGGGGCGGGTGGGCCAGGTGAACAGATAGAAGCCGAGCAGCCCCTTGCCCGGCGTCTTGTCGTTGAGCGCGCCCAGGCGGGGGTTGTAGGCGGCGTACGAGAGCAGCCCGGTGACGAAGAGAACCGTGATGCCGAACAGCAGGACCAGACCGAGGACCCCCGTCAGCCAGGGGCCGCGGATCGGACTGCGCCAGAAGGCGGGACGGATCGGACTGTGCCGGAGAGCTGGACCGATAAGACCGCGCCGGAGGGCGGGACGGCCTGGAACGCGCCGGAGAGCGGGACGGACCCGACCGCGCCAGAAGGCGGGAAGGGCCGCTGGACCCGCCCCCTGCGGTCGCCCCTGCGGATCGGTTGCCGGACCCGTGGTCCGGGATTTCCTGGCCATCCGCCGATCCTCGGGCCGTTTGCCGCGCCGCCCCGGCGTACGCGGTCGACCGGCGGCCGTACGTCAGCCGCACGGCGCAGTGCCGGGCCCCGGTTCCGCGGGCAGGGGCATGTCCCGGGCCACACCGGGTGCTCGGGTGGGCGTGCCCGTGGCGGGTGCGGGGGAGGTGAGTGAGGCGGGGGTGGGGGAGAGTGAACCGACCGTACGCAGCCGTGGGGCGACTGGCCCGGGAGGCCCAGTTCCATCTGATCCAGGCCCAGACCCCGCAACTGCGCGAGGCCATCGCCCGACGTGCGCTGGACAACGCCTGAGGGCTGACGCCTGAGGGCCGAGGAACGAGAGCCGAGCGCTGAGGACCGAGGTCCGAGGTCTGAGCTCCGAAGCCGCTCAGCTCAGCAGATCCAAGCGCATCCCCGGCCACTCCCCAAGCCACGTACACCCCGGCAGCAACCGCAGCAACGCAGAACCGCCCCCCATCCCCACCTGCAAGGTCATGCCTATTGCAAGTCTCTTGCGATAAGAGTGCAGGCAGGACTACGGTCTCCGTGTTTTTTGTTGATATGCGAGCTGGGGAGAGGCCTTGAGTGCCGACATAAGTGCAGAGCCGGAGCCGTCACTGTCCGAACGCCTGGGGCGGTTCCGTCAATCGCTCACCCGGGGCGACTGGCGTTCCCTGGGCGGGATGCTGGGGTTCATCGTGCTGCTGCACGTGGTGGGGTTCGGGGTGCTGTTCGGTCTCGTCGTCCCCAAGCACTACCACCTGGGCGGTGACCACCCGGTCTTCAATGTCGGGGTGGGGGTGCTCGCCTACACCTTCGGTCTGCGCCACGCCTTCGACGCCGACCACATCGCGGCCGTGGACAACACCACCAGGAAGCTCCTGGCCGACAACGTCGAGCGCGAGGCGCGCGGAACGGCACGGGAGCGCAGGCCGCTCTCGGTCGGTTTCTGGTTCTCGCTCGGCCACTCGACGATCGTGTTCGCCCTGTCCTTCCTGCTTTCGGTCGGTGTGAAGGCGCTGGTGGGACAGGTCGAGGACGACGACTCGGGTCTGCACTCGGCGACCGGGATCATCGGCGCATCCGTCTCCGGTGTGTTCCTGTGGGTCCTCGGCATCCTCAACCTCGCCGTACTGATCGGCATCATCAAGATCTTCCGGAAGATGCGCAGCGGCCACTTCGACGAGCAGGAGCTTGAGGAGCAGCTCAACAAGCGCGGCCTGATGAACCGCTTCCTGAACAGCCTGACCAAGTCCGTGCGCAAGGCCTGGCACATCTACCCGATCGGTGTGCTCTTCGGCCTCGGCTTCGACACCGCGACCGAGGTGGGCCTGCTGGTCCTGGCGGGCGGCGCGGCCGCCTTCAGCCTCCCCTTCTACTCCATCCTCGTCCTGCCGATCCTGTTCGCCGCCGGTATGTGCCTGATGGACACGGTCGACGGGGTCTTCATGAACGCGGCGTACGGCTGGGCCTTCGCGAAGCCGGTCCGCAAGGTCTTCTACAACATCACCATCACGTCCATCTCGGTGGCTGTCGCGCTGATCATCGGCACCATCGAGCTGATCGGCGTCCTCACCGACCAGGCGAACATCACCTCCGGCCCGCTTGCCGCGATCGCGGACATCAACCTCGACTACGCCGGCTACGGCATCGTCGGCCTGTTCGTCCTCTCCTGGCTGATCGCCCTCCTCGTGTGGCGCTACGGGCGCATCGAGGAGAAGTGGTCCGCGAACCTCACACCACAGCCGACCGGCAGGGACTGACGGAGGCTCCCTCCCCGACGGGCAGCGTGCCCGGCCGGACGGCACCCGGACCGGCCGACCTCAGGGACGACCCGGTCACGGCCCTGAACGCGCCCGGCCAGCGGGACGACCCGGGCGTCACCCTCATCATGGGAGGGATCGGCGTGGCCATCCTGGGAGTCGCGCTCGTCGTGCTCGTGCTGCGGATGCTGCTCGCCCAGGCCGTCGCCCGTGACGTCGAAGCGGCGCAGATGAGGGCCGAGCTGGACGAGGTGATCTGATGCCGATTGCCGTCGACATCGATGTGATGCCGGCCAGGCGGAAGATGTCCGTGGGTGAACTCGCAGACCGTGTAGGGATCACACCCGCCAACCTGGCGGTACTCAAGATAAACGGATTGAAGGTCATCTGCTGTCGGCTCGGGTGGGTCCCGTAATACGGCTGCTCTGCAGCCAGGAGCCCCGTCAGGAGAACTGTCAGTACCGACGCTCGCCCTGCATCTGCTCGGCTGCCGCGAGGCCCCTTTGAACACGACTACGCCCGGTACCACGGCAGCGGTTCGGGGCGACGGTGCCACCACCAGCCCCGCCGTTTGGGTGCGTCTGCCTCACGGAGCAGTTGCTGGATGAGTGCTCCCTGGTAGTCCTCGACGGTGAGCGAGGTGAAGGCGGCGTCCAGTTGCTGCAGGGCTGCCTGGAGGCTCGCCGCTGCAGCAGGTGGTAGTCGCCGGGGGAGGTTTTCGAGGTCGTCCCGGGCTTCGAGACGTCGTCGGTACAGATCGGGGGGGCACCATCCTGAGCCCTCCCAGCCGCTTGCCATGTGGTTGACGAGCTTCTCCCAGGCGCCCAGCCCGGTCCATGCCTCCCACGCAACACTGCCGGGCTCGTCCGGCGATGCCGGACCCTGCAAGTCGGCTTCGATGACTGCGGAAGCCCGCAGTTGTGCCACGAAGGCGTCCCTGCGCGGTGTGGCGATGGGCAGCTCCGGGACGACTTCCGGGATGAGCGTGACCTCGGCCGAAGGCAGTTGCGTGACGTATTCCTCGACAGCGTCGACGCTGTAGTTGTAGTCATCGTCCGAGACGAGTAGGCGGGCACGTGTGAAGCGGCCTTCCGGGGTGGCGGCCCAGTACGCGCTCGGCGGATCCGACTCGGCGGGGAAGAGGACCGCGGCGCCGGTGGCGGAAGCAAGCCGCGACGCCATCTCCGCCTCCGAGGGCCTCTGCGACAGCTGATCTTGGACGTAGATATCCAGTGACCAGGCAAGGTCGCCACGGACCGCCTTGTAGTCGCAGAGGACCAGCGCCTCCCAGTTCCGTACGTCGGCGTCACCATCGGCATCCGCGACGTCGACATCCCCGGCGGCTACGCCCAGAGCGGAGCACAGGGCGGGAGCCAGGCGATCAGGGGTGGCCGTTTCGGTAGCGATCAAGTTGTAGGTCATGGGTAGATCCCGTTGTAGATCTTCAACGCCTTTTGGACGGCTTCTGGATTGTTTGTGAAACGTGGATTTCTGGTGAGCTGAGGAGCGGCGGAAATGTCTCCCTTTGCCTTGGTGACCTGTTGAAGCGCCGCGTATTCGTTTCTGTCGAGTTTGGCGATACCTGGCCCGCTGTCTGGGTAGACCGTTCCGCTTGGCTCAACGCCGTAGGTGCGTCCATTGACTTCGTAGCGGTCGGTGTCTTTGATGTACTTCGCCTTGCCCTGCGCTATATCGCTGACGTCTTGTGCGACCTCCCGCTCCTGTCCCCGCAGGATAACGCTGTTACTCTCCTTGACTTCACCGCTTTTCGAGCCGGATACGGTGTGCCGGGAATTCGGGAATCGCAACTGCTTACCGGCTGCCGGCCCTTTGATGTCGTCGGGTGCCTGCCAGGGACCTTTGCCGGGGCCGGAGCCGGCAGACGCGTCGGCTGAGCCCGACGAGCCCGAAGACTGACCGCCTTCACCACCACCATCGGCCCCATGGGCGCCTTGTGCCATCAAGAGCACCCCTGCTGTGCCAAGGGCTGCGGCCTGTGCAGCTTCCACCGACGCGGCGCCGGCCAGGATTCCGCCGCCGGCAAGCACGAGGCCGCCGGGTGGGAAGAGCATGATCAGGGCGGCGAGGGCGAGGATGGTGAGGGCTATGCCCGCATACAGTTCGAGGTTTTCCAGAGCCGCAAGCAGCATCGCGAGGGAATCGGTGACGTGACCGTTCAAGGGGGTGCCGCGATAGCGAGCTGCGAGGAGCAGGCCCGTGGTGAGAATGGAACCGACGGCGGTGAACACACGTAGCCTCACCACGGCTTGAGGCTCGGCGAGGGGCTGCCGCGAAGTGGTCCGCCAGGCCCGCAGCAAGAGCGCCAGCTGGATGAGGGCCCAGATGAGTGCGGCTATGCCGAACCACATCAGCAACGTTGGGCCGGAACCGGTGGTGAAGCGTTTCTGGAGGCCCTTGGTGGCGGTGAATGAGCCAAGGGCCAGGAAGAGCAGAGAAGGCAGCATCAAGATGACGGGAACGGCCAGGAGCGGCCAGCGCCGTCGCCACGGGCGTCTGGGGCGGGTTCCCTTGAGGTAGGCCCGTATTCGCCCCGCATCCCATTCCTTGTCCTGGTTGACTGCGTCGATCCGTGCGGCCGTGTCTGCGACTGCGGCGTGCAGCGGTTCAAGGCGTACGGGGTCGGTGCGGCCGGCGGCGTAGAGGAGGGATCTGCGCATGCGGGCGAAGCGCAGCGCGATCAGCGCCGTCCACGGCAGGCACCGTGCACCGAACGTGGTCAGGGGGCCGATGGCGGCGTTCCCGGTGCGTTCCGCGTTCAGGAGGATGGCGGGCATGGCGTGCTTGCTGCGCTGCAGCTGGGCGAAGTCCAGGGCCATGGCGATGGCCAGGCAGATCAGAGGCGCGTAGGTCACCAGGTCGTCGGCCGTGCCGAGCAGGGAGCTCGTCCAGCCGGGTGGATGGGCGTCGCGGCGGCCGGTGTAGTTGACGAGTGTGTGGTGGCCCATTGCGTAGGCGATGGGCAGCAGTCCGAACAGGCGCCGCCAGCCACGGCCCCGCAGCAGCAGCCCGGCGCCGAGCGCTCCGATGGCACCCCAGGCCAGGTGGAGGTTGGTGTCCAGGCTGGGTTGGGTGAAGCTGAGGTCCAGGCTGCCCAGAGGGGCCGGCAGCCAGGTGGCGAGCACGGTGTGCAAGTCGGGTATGTATGTGGAGCTGAAACTGAGACCCCCGGACAGCATCCACCCGCCGTAGGGATACGGGGCAGCGCGCTGGGCGTCGAGGAGATGGCTCAGGAGTACTTCGTACAGGCCGAGTCCCGCGCCCGTTGCCGCGCCTCACGGGCGAAGTCCGGGAGGTCGAACATGCTGACCGGCTGCTCCCGGAACTTGTACATCCCGGCAAGGCCGTCCATGACCAGAGGCGCTGTGATGCGCCGATACTCGGGAACCGGAATGTTGGTGCCCTCGTAGCCTTGGAGTTCACGTAGGGCCCAGGCCCTCAGTGGCTCGGAGTGGGCGTGCCCGCCCAGGGCGATCACCTGGCGCAGGGTCGGGGCGAGTGGACGTCTCTCGTCGAGGACATCGTCCTCCAGCCGGTCGAGGCGGCTCCGGCGGAGTCTCACTTCACGACCACTGTGGCGATGACGCCGGCGACCGTACCTACTGCCGCGATGGCGCCCCAGACGACCGAGGTGCGGTGCCACCAGGGCTGGGGAGTCGTGGGCGCGGGCTCATTGACGTTGGCGCTCGCGGTGCCGCCGCGGTCCGCCTTCGCGTTCGGCGCGACGATGTTGAAGGTTGATCCGTCGCCTCCCGTGACGTTGAGGGCCTGCTGCGCGGCCGAGTCGATCTGGTCGGGGTTGGGGTTCTGCTGACCGGGAGGCATGGCTGCCCTCACTTCCGCGACGAACTGGGTAAGACGGGTTCTGACGTGATCGAGGGTGCCCGCGATGCTGGCGAGGGAGATGTTCCAGTGCAAGGACGTGATGTGGGAGCCCTCGTTTCCCTGCTGGTGTTGCTCCCGTGTCATCAGCAGGACGTAGTCGGCCGAGCCGGGCGGGCTCAGGTGCAATGCTCTCTCACCGTGGGCGACGAGTGCTTCAAGTTCCCGGACCCCTTGCCGGATCGGTGCGCTCTCTCCGATGCCGCGATCACGAGCGTGCTCGGGAAGCTGGTTCGGGCTGATCCGTTGGGTGTTGCCTCGAATGATCTGACCCGGGAGGTAGAGATCGACCGTAACTTCCAGCGCGGCCGGCACTTTCCGGTACGAGGGCAGCTCATCGGTCGGTGCGTACCCCTCCAGCTCTTTGAGCGCCCATGCGCGTAGCTCCTCGTGGCGGGCGTAACCAGCGAGCATCAGGCAGCGCCGGAGGGCGGACGCGAGGGAGGCGGTCTCGTCCAGGACAGTGCGCTCAAGCTGTTCCAGCCCGCGGACGTCGGGTGTCGTCACGGCGTCCAGTCTGCACTGCCCCACTGACAACACCTGTCGACTGCACTGCGTTGGGCTGGCTACCTGAGGCTTGCTCGCATGGGTCCGTCGCCGCGATGGCAGCGGCCCGCCTGTGTGGCGCCGGCAAAGCACTTGGACGTGCTGGTGTCGCGCCTGCACGATGCTGTGATGAACCAGAAGAGCGATCCCTTCATCGTGATGATGACCATCGACCGCGAGACGTCCTCGGTGGTTCTGACGCGTTCAGACAACAAGGAAGCCAGGGAACCCCTGACTCACCCGATGTTTGCTGATACAAGCCTTTTGGATCGAATGCACTATTCGCCGCCCATGCGTGGCTTGCTTGCTGTCACAAGCAACGGTGACGACATCGCTTTCGAACTGCCTGTTCGTGGTTCAACTGACGAGCTGGACAACCGACTTGTCGTGTACCTGGACCAGAACATGTGGCGTCCCGTCAGCGAGGCTCTGCAAGGTGGAGACGCGGTGAGCGGAGAAGACCGCTCAGCTGCTGAGCAGTTGGCGGAGTGGGTTCGGAACAGGCGGATTGTCATGCCGGCCTCAGCGGGCCACTACTACGAGACGGCCAAGTGGTCGGTGTCGGACAAGCGGTACAACCTTGGCCTGACCATTCTGCAGCTGAGTAGAGGCTGGCAGATGCGAGATCCCTTGCAGGTGCGTGAAGACGAGATCCTTGAGATGTTCCGTTGTTGGAAGGGCGAGGCCGACAGCGCCCGAGCGTCTTCCGTGTTCACACTGGCCCCGAACGCGCTCCACGCGCCGTCGCGCGGTGTGACGCCGTACACGCCGTCGTCGGATTTCTCGGCCGACGACGCCTTCCGGTTGGTGTCCCTGACGTCTGCAAGCAGCTACATCGACGCCATGCTCGACGCTGAACATCTCGAGCTCGGTCCTGACACCGGGTGGGCAGAGGCGAATCAGCGGTTCAGTGACTGGCTCGACGTTCAGGATCGGGACGCGCAGCAGAAGCGTCGATCGATTGACGTCCTCCTCCTCGATGACTTCAAGCGCGAACTGGCAGAGGGAGCACGCGCGGCGGGAGTGTCCCCGCAAGCACTCCAGCAGTGGGCTGAGAAGCAGCCCATGAAGGGCTTCGGTGCCTTGCCTGCATCGGGGCTCTACCGCGAGATGCTTCACAACCGGCACCTCAACAAGGGCACGCACTGGAGGAGGAACGACCTTACGGACATGATCTATCTGTCCTGTGCGGCCGGGTACGCGGATTTCGTCGTCTGCGAGCGCCATATGCGCGAGCCGCTTGAGCGAGGTATCAGACGGCTCGCTCTCCCCGCCAAGGTGTTCCGTCGACTGAGCGAGGCCGTTTCGGCTGTAGGCGATGCTTTGCAACAAAGGATGCTCCATGCCGATTGACCTGCTGGCCAACAAGCGGTAAACATTTCTGGCAGTTGACGGCCCATGAGGAGCCAGACGGCGATGCGGCATCTTCGGTGAGAGGTCCTCACCGTTGTCGGCGAACTCGCCTTTCACCATCTGCAGGCGAACCGCATCGACGTCACGGTCCTCAATGAACTGGCCGTCTCTGCCCACACCGGACCACGCGTCGTTATTCAGCTCCTGACCGGCTGGCCTTCCGTTACATCTCGCTTCCCGCGGTCGGACAGCTGGGTCTCCCGGCAACTGCGGTTCTTCTCCAGTGCCTGCGCGACGCAGCGGCGACGGCGACCCTGGTCCTCCGACACCCCGTGAACGAAAGAAGCCGTGAGCCAGAACGTTTTCCTGCGGTTCAGTCCGGTAAACCTGTGGGAATCGAACCGACATCCAATGGATTTAAAGTCCTGGTCAGGGGCGGGTGGGTGATGTCGGCCGATGCTGCTCCGTCCGGAACGGCCTGGTCGGACGGGCTGTCCGGTACCACGCGGTCCGGACGAAACCAGGCCGTGCCGGAACGTCCGCTCACGCATCGCTCAAGCGCATACGACGCTGGGGTTCACGGTCGACGTCGTTCTGGGGAAGTACCCCGTCGGTAAAATCCAGCGCAGGCACGGCTGGAGCGCACCCCGACCGTAGTGTCCAGGGTGCCGCCTCGCTCGCATCAAGAAGTTGGTGAGGAGCTGCTGTTACAGACTGGATGTCCCGGGGTTGCACGTGCAAGGGGTCGGTTCAGCAGAGGGCTGGCGCAAACTCCCACTCCTGGGTCGGCACCCCGCGCGAGGCTGCAGGAGTCCCAGGATCCCATCAGCCAGGCAAGAGCCCATACCGAGGAAGCGGCCATTCGATCTCCCCATACTGCGAAGTCCAGTAAAGAGAATTCAGGATGAGCGTGGAGTTTCCCGCCCGAGCCACGGGATGGAGATTCTCCTGATTATTCTGATAGAAATCGAAATTCACCCTCTGCCCATTCGAGTTGATTTCCGAAAAATCGATGCCGAGAAGGCTGCAGATATAGAGCAGCTCATCGCTTCCTGAAGCCGAGCCGGATAGATACGCGTGAAGGTGGGCGCAGATGTCCAGCATTGCGCGCCCCTTTTCGGTAACACCGATCAACCCATGATCGCCTACTTCACGCGACAACATTCCAGTCAGTTCGAGGCGAAGGAGTTCCTCCTTCAGCGCTGGCAC
Organism: Streptomyces sp. NPDC059398; assembly: GCF_042751845.1. Taxonomy (NCBI): domain Bacteria; kingdom Bacillati; phylum Actinomycetota; class Actinomycetes; order Kitasatosporales; family Streptomycetaceae; genus Streptomyces; species Streptomyces sp. NPDC059398. Next base: position 10,898 of record NZ_JBHYWP010000077.1, read on the forward strand.
TCCTATCCCGTAGCGCTTGGATGCATGCGTGTAATTCCCAACGTAGCCATCCTTTGCAATCTGGGCCAGGAGCCACGGCGAGCACCCGACTCGCCCCGACCTGGAGAACTCCCGGACATCAATACTCGAGAGGCCCCCCAGTGCAACAGTCAACAGCAAGTCACGATGGATTTCATGGCGGAGTCCCCCACGAACCACCTTCCGCCCTTCATCACTATCTGCATCAAAGTCTGCCGGAACCCAAAAAATCCTCAACTTTGAGAGGTTCGGGCGCAGCGGAGAATTCCTATAGTCACGAATGACCTCCTCGACGCGGCCGCGCGTGGCCACAGTGTCTCGCGCTACGTACACTGCAGCTGCGGTCTCGGAATCCGTCAGCAGGGTCCTCAAGTCCTTGTCGATGCCATCTCGGTCATGCCTCCATAGGGTCTGACCAGAAACTACCCTTGCCCAATCCCTGATCAAGTCGCACGAAAAATCGAACCGCTTACGGCCCGACTCTTTGCACCCAAACAGCTGAGATTTTGAAGCTTCCTTAATTACGTCCAGCGCAGTATCAGACAGAAAGGCGTGCTCGACGGACTCTGCCATTTCATCCCCCTTAGGCGCCGCGTGGCGCCAGCGTCAGGAGAACGCTAGCAGTCACCACTGACAATCGAAGGGGGGGTGTAGAAACTGAAGATGGCAATGGGTTCTAGTTCAATCGGAGAAGCGAGCCGCTTGCTCGCGGAGCGCCTGGGCCTCCGGGACGCCGCTGTACCGGCGCAGACGGACCCGCATGTCCTGAAGGGCGGCCTGGACCTTGACCGAGCGGATGCCGTCGGCGCAGTCGAGGAAGTCGCGCCAGGTGGCCATGGCTCCTTCGACGTCGCTTTGGCGCAGGCGCACGCCGCCGAGGTCGGCGAGGACGATGGCTCGGGTGCGGCGGCGGTCGAGGCCGTGGATGTCGAGGGCGAGGTGGAGGTGTTCCTCGGCGGCGTCGAGGTCGCCGAGGCGAGAAAGGATCATGCCGGATTCGTGGGCCCATCGGCCGGGGGAGTAGTGGGCAGCCCAGGAGTCGCCGGCTGCGGCGGTCGGCTTACCGATGGCGGCCTCGGACAGGGCGAGGTGCTTGGTGGCCATGCGTCGGTCGTCGTCCTGGGCGGCGGCGTTGGCGAGGGTGGCCTCGTAATAGGCGACGGCTCGCGGGTTGATGAGCTGGTGACCGTACTCCACGCAGGCTTCGCCGAGCTGGACGGCTTCGGCGCGATAGCCGAGGTCGACGCACTGAACGGCGAGGCCGCGGAGAGCTGTTGCTGACAGTTCCGGATCGCCGGCCTCGGCGGCCAAGCGGAAGGAATGCGCGTAGTAGCGCTGGGCGAGCCCGCGCAGTTCGGGGGTGTCGCCTTCGTCCTGTGCCATCCAGCCGGCGAGGTGGACGAGCTGTGAGGTCGCGGCGAACAGGTCGCGGCCGGTGGCTTCGGTGAAGCGGCCCTCCAGCCAAGGTGCGACGTCCTGGGTGAGGTAGCGGACAGCCAGGTGACGGGCATGCCCCCCACCGAGTTCGGAGGCCGAGTCGCCGAGTGCCTTGACCATGTGGCGTACGGCGGCCACCTCGCCCTGGCCGACGCGGACGGCTCCGGGAAGGGCGGTCTTGGTCCGGCGAGTGATGCTGTCCATGTCGGGCAGGCCGAGTGCGGACAGCGCGTATCCGCTGGAGGCGAGGATGAACTCCCGGCGTTCCACGTCGCTCCTTCCCAGGTGCAGGACTGATGCAACGGTATCTGTGTGGGGTGCCGCAGGCGTGGGCTCCGGGAGGTTGATCGCCTCGGGATCCAGTGCCAGCACCTGCGCGATGTAGGGCCACCAGTGGCCTGGGGTTCGTTCGCCTTCTATCCACCGCCGGGCGTGCTGTCGCTGCAGGCGGCGCGGGTCACCGCATTCGGCTAGGCCGAGAGCACGCGCCAACTCCGAGGGTCCCCAGCCTCGTTCTTGGCAGGCCCGCTTGATCAGTTCCGCGATGGCCGGGTTCCTCGGCACCCCGTCACCCTCCCCACCTGGATTACGCGGGATTACGCAGGACTACATCCTGGGCCCTGTCCCGGGAGCGCGGCCCGTCGTTCACTGAACATCACCCCGCAAATCTCCGAATGGCTCGAATAGGCCCTGTTCAGGGCCTATTGGTGCCTGCCCGAACACGTGAGAGGACCCGATGGCGGAGATGCCCACGGACAGCGCACGGACCCGCACGATCCCTTCCACGCGACGGCCCAGTGCCGCTCGGAACCCTGTCGTACGCGAGGCGACGCGGTGAGCCGTTCCCCCTTATCCGACCCGCTGGCGACAGTCCTGAGCTGGATCTGGGCCCTCGGCACGGCCTCCGGACTCGTCGCGGTCGGCCTTCTGGCCCACACCGAGCACTCCTCCGCGCCGGCCCCGTCGGCGCAGCCGACGCTCAGCGTTGAGGACGTTCCGTCGGCCGACGGAACCGTATAGACCCTTCGGCCTCGGGCTGTCCTCCCCGGCCGGGGTCGGAGCCCACCTCGTTTGCCGCAGGCCATCCACGATGCCTCACCGACGTTACCCCCCTTTTTCCGCATCACCCGTGAAGGGAAGCCGATGTCCAGTCCGTACGACAGCGACACGTATCCCCTCCCCGTGTCGGTCGCGTTCAGCGGCCCCGACAACACCGGGAAGACCAAGCAGATCGGAATCCTCGCCCGGCGCATGGGCCCGGCCGCGACCTCAGCAGGCCCACTCGACCGCTACGACCCCCGTTGGAACGTCATCAAGGCCGACGGCATGGCTCGCTGGTGGTTCGAGACCGGCGCGGTGGAGGAGGTCGCCGACGTCCTCGCCACCTCCTACCTCGAACGCTCCCGCCTCCCCTTCTCCGCACCCGTGCGCCTGCTGGACCGGGGCATCCCGATGCTGGAGGCGTCCGTCGCCGCGACGGTCGCCGTACGGGAGGATCTGGACGCCGCGCAGGCCACGGACCGGGCCCGGATCCTGCTGGCCCCGTACGAGACCGACCTGCGGGCCGCCGAGGAGGACGAGCACGCCCTCGTCCTCCTGCACTGCGAGGATCCGGAGGAAGGTGCCCGCCGGAGCCTGGCCCACGAGGTGTCCGTCACCGACGTCTACGCGGCCTACCAACGCCACCTCCATGAGCAGATCAACCGCCTCGTCGACGAGGGGCGCTTCCCCATGGCCATACGCATTGGAGATCGGCCGACCGTCGCTGTCCAGGACGAGGTACGACGGCTTCTGGCACCGCTGCACCCGGAGGTGCCAGACCGTGCCCTGGCCGGAGTGCACGTCACCGCGCTGGGCGGGATGTCGGAGAGCGGCAAGAGCACGGCTGGCGAGTATCTGCGCACCCAGCACGGCCACGCCCGCCTCAAGATCGGGTATCTCATCGAGAACTCCGCCAGCCGCGCCGGAATCGGCGACCCGTACCGACTGGGTCCAGTCGTGCAGGCCGAGTTGATCGTGGACTCGCTGGACCGCTTCTGCCAGGCCCATCACTTCCTCGACTCCGTCAGCATCGAGTCGCTGCACGACTTCGACTCGACCGCCGAACTCGCCCGGATGCTCGGGCTCCAGCTCACCATCGCGTACCTGGACGCCTCCGAGGCCACCCGCACCCGGCGAGGTACTGCTGGCTCCCAGGACGTCGTCGACCGCGACCTCACCAAATGCGCACGAGGCGCGGACAAGATCGTCTCGATCGCCCATGAGGTAATCAGCAACGACGGACCGCGCCTGGAGCTGGAGCGGCGGTTGGACCGCATTGCGCTCGATCGACGCTGGCCGGAACACGAGCCCTCGACCATGCCGGTCAACGCGCTCGGACTCCCCGTGAACCTGGAGTCCTATCTGGCCGAATTCATCGACCGCACCACCGGCCTCCGCCCGTTGATCGATCTGCTGGCCGTCACCGGCAGCGGCGCCCGGGGCAAGTACCAGCACGGCTGGAGTGACCTCGACGTCCTCGTCGTCGCCGACACTTCCTCCCTCGACGAGATGCGCCAGATCCTCGCGGATCTGGAGACCGAACTCGGCGGGGTCAAGCTGGGCATCACCGTACTGACCCGTGCCGAGTGCCGGGCCGGCGCCATCACCTCTCGACTCCTTCACGTCCTCGCTCTCATCGGTAGCGGGTCGCTGGTCCCCTTGTGGTCCACCCCCGGTCTGTCTCTGCCCGCTCCGGACGCGGCCACCGACATCGCAGCAAGCCTGAGCGACGGTATTCAGGCCGCCATCGAGATCCGCCGCCAATTCCTCAAGGGCAGCCCCGACCTCCGCGCCCTCTACAAGGTCACCGCGTTGCTCGCGAAGATCCAGCTCCGCTTCAAGGGAATCGAGTGCCCCTCCGACAGCGACGCCCTCACCGTCCTCCTCGACGCCATACGGCAGGACACGAGCTTGGTCACCACCGCTCGCACCGAGCCGCTCGCTGCCGAAGCGCTCGCGCTCCTCGTTCTCCAGGAATGGCTGAACACTCTTCCTGGAGAGACGCGGTGAGCGCGACGGGCAGGTGGGCCACGGCAGCAACGGGTATCTTCCACAAGCCGGTGGCTACTCGCGAGCAGGCCGAGAACGAGGCGAAGGGGCGTGCGCGGCTCGCCTCTCGCGTCGCGGTTCCGGCCCTCCGCGGGCAGATCGCGTTACCGGACAGGCAAATCCTCGTCTACGAGGATGTCTTCGCTTCCGGTCGGTGCGACCTTCTCCTGGGCGACGTGATCGCCCTAGCCGACCGAGACCCGGCCGTCCAGCCCCGCCTGACCCGCCTCGTGGACGGCGTCTGCGCCGACCTGCGGGCGGCGGCCGAGGAGACCGGGAAGCACATGCCACTGGCCGAGTGCGTACCGGACCTCTACCTCGACCGCATCCGCCCCCGGGGACGGCTGGACCGCTGGTACCTGCGCCGCGACCTGCCCATCGCTCTGCCCCACACCGATACCACCCTCACCGTCCGGGAACTGGCCGACTTCACCCTCACCGCCAACGGCAGACCGCTGACGCTGGATGTCGCCGACGCCATCGAGCGCCTCCGTGACGCGCTGGCCCCTGACCGCCGCCTGCGCGCCGGCCTGACGCAGGGCGACCCCACCGAACCCAACATCGCCGACCCGCTGTGCTGGCTCGACTTCGAGTACGCCGGGCGCAACACCGTCGCGGGCGAGGCCGCCAACCTGCTCTGGTACCTGGTGGCCCTGGGCGGCTGGCTCGTCCCCCGCTACCAGCCCGACGTGTACGCCCGCACCCTCCGCCTTGCCCTGCCGCCTCTGGCCCGCCCTCGCATCGAGCACCTGGAACTGCACAGGAGCAGTCGCCACATCGATGTCCGATACTCCTGGAACACCAGCCCCGGCCGCGCTGCGGCCATCACTCGTGCCCTGGACGGCCTCCGCATCGAGAGCAGCGGCGGCATGGAGGAGATCCGTGCCTTTCTCGCCCTGCGCGTCCTCGGCGTCATCCCGCCCTCCCGGCTCACCGGACACGACCTTCTGCTCGTTCTGATCAAACTCGCCGAGAGCCAGGACCCGCACATGACCCTTGACACCTTCTTCACCACTACACCGGCCTCTCACCCCCACCCCGGCGAACGGAGCGGCAATGTCCCTGCCACTGCTTGAGAGTCCTCTCCAGAGTCGGCCCCTCCAGGGGCGCACCGCCCTCGTCACAGGCGGAGCCACCGGCATCGGCGCCGAGATCGGACGGACGCTCGCGGCCGCCGGAGCAACCGTGGCGGTCAACCACCTCGGCCAAGACCCCGACGCCCACGCCCTCCTCGCCGCCTTCGAACGCGCGGGCAGCCCTGGGATCGCGGTGAACGCCGACCTGACCGATCCGGGCTCCGCTCGGACCATGGCCGACCTCGTCCGCGCCGAGATCGGACCCGTCGACATCCTGGTGAACAACGCCGGTTCCTACCCCCGCGTCGCCTGGCAGGACACCGACGAGACCGCCTGGAACTACTCCCTCGACGTGAACCTCACCGCCCACTACCGCACCTGCCACGCATTCACCCCCGGCATGATCGAACGCCGCTGGGGCCGGATCGTGAACATCGGCAGCGTCAACGCCCGCGCCGGCCGAACGAACCTCGTCGCATACAGCACCGCGAAGGCCGGGCTGCTGGGACTGACCCGCTCCCTCGCCCGCGAACTGGGTCCGTTCGGGATCTGCGTCAACACCGTCATGCCCGGCGCCATCCAGGTAGAGGCCGAGAACGCCCTCCCCGCCCGGCACCGTGCGCGGCCGGAGGACCAGATCAAGCGCCAGTGCGTCCCGCGCCGTGGCCGCCCCGAGGACGTTGCCGCCCTGGTGGCGTTTCTCGTAGGCCCCTCCGCCTCGTTCATTACGGGGCAGTCCGTCCACGTCGATGGTGGCTGGCTGCTCCACTGAGAACGTCAACAAGCAAGGAGACCCAACGAAATGATCGAACGAGTCCGTGCCGTCCTCGTCACCCGCGACCACACGATGCTGGTCATCCGCCGCACCAGGCCCGGCATCCCCGAGTACTGGGTCCTGCCCGGCGGCGGCGTCGAGCCCACCGATGAGTCACGCGAGGCCGCCCTCCACCGCGAGATCCACGAGGAGATCGCGGGAAAGGCCGACATCATCCGTCTGCTCCACACGATGGAGTCCGACGACGAGCGTCAGCTCTTCTACCTCGCCCGCATCGCGACCTGGTCCTTCGACGACCGCACCGGTCCCGAGTTCAGCACCGAAGGCCGCGGTGAGTACGCGCTGGAGGAGATCCCGCTGACCCTGGCGGGTCTCGACGGTATCGACCTCAAGCCCGAGGACATCGTCCACGTCCTACGAGGAGCCATCAGGGCCGGAAGCCTCGGAGTCGAGGCATCGCTCTGAACCTCCGAGTGCGTCAGCAGGTCATCAGGGCCGACTCCGAGGTGAGTCGGCCCTGATGACATCGCTACGTGTTGTTGGCTTGGCGCTGGAGACTCTTGACAGCAGCATCGGGAAACGACCGTGCCCCACGGCTACTCAGGTCGAACGACGCTGCTACTGGACCAGCCGGAGCACCGGCCTCTGTTCCTGAACGCCCAGCAGGTCCTGCACTCTCCCGCTTGTCCACGCCAGCTCATGAGCCAGTTGGGAAACCGATAGGCCCGCCTCCTTGGCAGCCAGCTCGAAGGCTTGCCGAAGCAGCGAAGGCCGTTCACCGGGGAAGTCCGAGACGGATTCGGCGGTGAAGCCCGGCTGGCCGTCGAGAGCGCGTAGACGCTGATACGTCCGGCTGGCAGTCGCGTCGGAGATCAGCCCCAGCTCGCGGCATCGGTAGACAAGCGAGTGGAGGGAGACTCCCCAGACGCCCCTTAGCTCGGCCAGGCGTGCAAGATCCATTCGCCCCGGCAGGAACGGCAGGATGCTGTCCTGGGGGGTCAGGAATTCGGCGGCGAAGGCATCCGCCTCCTTCTCCTGACGGCTGTCACCGGTGGCATCGGCGTGAAGCACAAGGTGGCCCAGCTCATGGGCAGCCGTGAACCGGTGCTCCGGTAGATGTCGTCGGCCCGGGCGGCGGTCAGAACGACGAGCGGCCGGGCTGCCCGGGTGGAGAAGGCGTCCACGCTCGCGGCAGAGGGATCGCTGGCGACGCGAACGCCGTGGGACCGACGACCGCGCTCCGCTACGAGGCGACGGTCCGGAACCACATCGTTGAGCACCTCGGTCAGCGCGAGCTGCGGTCTCTCAACCAGCCCTCGATCATCCAGGGGTGGATCCGCACGCTTCAGGACAGCGGCCTCGAAGCGTCGACGATCGAGGGCATCTTCGACATCCTCTCCAGCATCCTCGGCATGGCCGTCGAGGACGGGCTGCTGCCGAAGAACCCCTGCAAGGCGAAGTCGGTCAAGCTACCGACCGTGACCAAGAAGAAGATCACCCCTTGGTCACTGGAGCGCGTGCGTGCCGTCATCGCCGGACTCCCGAAACGGTTCCAGGCCGGCGGCAAGCTCGCCTTCGGCTGTGGCATGCGGCAGGGCGAGGTATTCGGCTTCGCTGTCGAGGACATTGACTTCAAGGGCGGCTGGGTCCACGTCAACCGCCAGGTGCGGCTCGTCGGCACGAAGGCCGTCTTCGCCCTGCCCAAGGGCAATAAGATCCGCTCAGTGCCCCTGCCGGCTCAACTTGCCGCTGCCCTCAAGGCCCACATGAAGACGTTCCCGCCTGTCGCCGTCACCCTGCCTTGGGCCAAGGCGGACGGCGAACCGAAGACCGTCCGCCTCCTCTTCGTCGATGACAAGAGCCGGGCCTACAACCGCAGCGTCTTCAACATGGGTGCCTGGAAGCTGGCCTTGGCCGCCGCCGGTGTAATCCCTCCCCGCGAGCTCGGTGCGAGGTACTTTCAGGCGGCTCCGGAAGACGGCATGCACGCCCTCCGGCACGCGTACGCCTCCGTGCTCCTGGACGCGGGGGAGAGCATCAAGGCGCTCTCCGAGTTCCTGGGTCACTCGGGCCCCGGCTTCACGCTGCGCACGTACACGCACCTGTTGCCGTCCAGCGAGACTCGGACCCGCAACGCGATCGACGACGCCTTCACCGAAGCCGAGGCGAGAGAGGGCGGCGGTGCGCCGAAGGCTCAGGGCACATCAGTGCCCCCGCCAAAACCCATGTGCCTTCAATGTGCCCTGGCCGCCTGACGGCCCCTACCGGTACATCCGGTACATGACGAGGGCGGAGACCGAAAGCCCCGCCCTCCACGCAAGAAACCCCGGCTCAAGGCCACACCAGACAGTAAGCCTGATGCCCCGCGTCATGCAGCCGGTGGGAGAAGTCCTGCCACTCGTGCAGCAGTTGGTACGCGTTGAACGCGTCCCGGGGGCCGCCGCGGTCCGGGACCGTCGACCATATGAAGGCAGCGGCGCCGACCGATTCCTCGCCGACCCCGCGCAGCGGGTCGATCACCGTCATGGGGAGCTTCACCACCGCGTAGTCGGGGTGCAGCACGACCAGTTCCAGGGGCGGGACCTTGCCCAGCGGGATGCCCTGGATGCCGGTGAGGACCATGGCGGCCATCGTCTCCGGCTTTATCTTCGTGAACATGCCGCCCATGCCGAGCTCGTCGCCGCCCAGCTCCTCGGGACGCATGGTCACCGGCACCCGGGCCGCTGTCGCCCCATTGGGCGCGCCGAAGTACTTGTAGGTCACGCCCACAAGCCCACCACTCCTGCTTCCCGCTCTCCCGGCCTGTGCCCGTGCCTCTGCCTCTCGTCGGTGTTTACCCCTTCGGGCAGGCTCGGGACCCAGGTCATCGGTCCCCTCGCCCAGTCCGCCACCGCGATGCATATCTCCACCCGACCACTCGCGGCCCCCGCCGCGCAACCCGATCATCGTGTCAGAGACCTCCCCCACGGATGCGCGGTGAAACACCTGTCCGCAAGACCGTCCGCGCCTCTGACACCATGGCTTGTGTGAGCTATCCGTACGAATACGAAGCCCCAGTTTCGCAGACGCTCTTCGACCGCGCGTCCCTTGTGACCCCTGGCGGGGTGAACTCCCCGGTTCGCGCCTTCGGTGCCGTGGGCGGTTCGCCCCGGTTCATGGTGTCCGGTACTGGCCCCTATCTGACCGACGCCGACGGGCGCGAGTACGTCGACCTCGTGTGCTCGTGGGGCCCGATGATCCTCGGGCACTCGCACCCCGAGGTCATCGCCGCCGTGCAGGCCGCCGTCGCGCGCGGCACCTCCTTCGGTACGCCGGGGGAGGGCGAGGTCGCACTCGCCGAGGAGATCGTCGCCCGTATCGAGCCCGTCGAGCAGGTGCGTCTGGTGTCGTCGGGCACCGAGGCGACCATGTCGGCCATCCGGCTCGCCCGCGGTTTCACCGGCCGCGCCAAGGTGGTGAAGTTCGCCGGCTGCTACCACGGCCATGTGGACGCGCTGCTGGCCGCCGCCGGGTCCGGCGTGGCGACGCTCGGGCTCCCCGACACCCCGGGGGTGACCGGCGCCCAGGCCGGCGACACCATCGTCCTGCCGTACAACGACCTGGACGCCGTACGCCTGGCCTTCGCCGCCCACCCCGGCGAGATCGCCTGCGTCATCACCGAGGCGTCCGCCGGGAACATGGGTCTGGTTCCGCCCGTCGACGGGTTCAACGCCGGGCTCAAGGAGCTCTGCGCCGCGGACGGCGCGCTGTACATCTCGGACGAGGTGATGACCGGCTTCCGTACCTCGAAGGCCGGCTGGTACGGCGTCGACGGGGTCCGGCCCGACCTCATGACCTTCGGCAAGGTCATGGGCGGCGGCTTCCCGGCCGCCGCGTTCGGTGGACGCGCGGACGTCATGGCGTGTCTGGCGCCCGGCGGTCCCGTCTACCAGGCGGGCACGCTCTCCGGGAACCCGGTCGCCACCGCCGCCGGGCTCGCGCAGCTGCGGCTGCTCGACGACGCCGCGTACGAGAAGATCGACGCGGTCTCCCGGGAGATCCAGGGGCTGGTCACCGCGGCGCTCAGCAAGGAGGGTGTCGCGCACACCATCCAGACGGCGAGCAATATGTTCTCCGTCTTCTTCACCGACGGCCCTGTCCGGAACTACGAGGACGCCAAGGCGCAGGACGCCTTCCGCTTCACCCCCTTCTTCCACTCGATGCTGGCGCAGGGTGTCTATCTCCCGCCGTCGGCCTTCGAGTGCTGGTTCGTATCGACCGCCCACGACGAGCGGGCGGTGGAGCGCATCGCCGCCGCCCTGCCCGCCGCCGCCCGAGCCGCCGCCGAGGTGTCCGCATGAGCGACAGCAGCAAGGACAGAAGCAGCAAGGACAGAAGCAGCGAGATCACTGTCGTGCATCTGATGCGCCATGGTGAGGTGCACAACCCCGAGGGCGTGCTGTACGGGAGGAGGCCCGGCTACCACCTCTCCGAGCTGGGCCGGAAGATGGCCGACCGGGTCGCCGAGCACCTCGCGGGCCGTGACATCACCTATGTCGTGGCGTCCCCGCTGGAGCGCGCGCAGGAGACCGGTGCCCCGGTCGCCACCTCGCACGGTCTCGAACTCGCCACGGACCCCCGGCTCGTCGAGGCCGCGAACATCTTCGAGGGCAAGACGTTCGGCGTCGGCGACGGCGCCCTGTCCAGGCCGGCGAACTGGAAGTACCTCACCAACCCGTTCCGCCCGTCCTGGGGCGAGCCGTACGTGGACCAGGTCGTCCGGATGATGGGCGCGCTGAACTCCGCGCGGGACGCCGCGCGCGGCCACGAGGCGGTCTGTGTCAGCCACCAGCTGCCGATCTGGACGGTACGGAGCTTCGTGGAGCGGCGGCGCCTCTGGCACGACCCCCGTAAGCGGCAGTGCACGCTCGCCTCGCTGACGACCTTCACGTACCAGGGGGACAGGATCGTCTCCGTCGGTTACACGGAACCGGCGAGGGACCTGGTGCCGTCCCATCTCCTGTCCGGGGCAAAGCCTGCCAAAGGGAAGGCAAAGGCGTTCGGCGCCTAGAGTGAAAAATCGTACTGGTTGGGCGGAACCGTCACGTTAATCCCATCATCTGACCGGTTGCGCGCTTGTATGGGCCGCCGGACGACGCAACAGATGGGTGACGCGATGCGCAACATGAGCAGGAGGGGCCTGCTGGGACTGGGAGCCGGGGCTGCGGCCGCGGCAGGGCTGGCGGGCTGCGGCTCCGGTGGCAAGTCCACGGGCGGCAGTAAGGAAAAGGGCAGTCAGGGTGCCGGTGCCAGCCCGAAAAAGGGCCCGGTCCATCTGATCGGGGACGGGTCGACCGCCGATACCGGCCTCCAGCCGAACCAGCCGGCCAAGCCGGTCAGGCTGGAGCCGGGGCAGACCCCGCCGCAGTTCGTGATTTTCTCCTGGGACGGCGCGGGTGAGGTCGGAAACGGCCTTTTCCCGCGATTCCTGAAGCTCGCCAAGGAGCACCAGGCGGGAATGACGTTCTTCCTCTCCGGGCTCTATCTGCTGCCCGAGTCGAAGAAAGAGCTGTACCGGCCGCCGAACAACCCGGTCGGCGCCTCGGCCATCGGTTATCTCAGCGATGAGCACATCAAGGCGACCATGAAGTACACCCGGCAGGCATGGCTCGACGGCCATGAGATCGGGACCCACTTCAACGGGCATTTCTGCGGCACCACTTCGGGCTCGGTCGCGCACTGGACCCCCGAGCAGTGGCAGAGCGAGATCGACCAGGCCGTCTCGTTCGTCACCGAATGGCGGACGAACACCGGGTGGCACGATGAGCCGCCGCTGCCTTTCGACTACCGCAAGGAACTCATCGGCAGCCGCGCCCCGTGCCTGCTCGGCCAGGACAACCTGATCCCGACGGCGAAGAAGCTCGGCTGGCGCTACGACGCCAGCTCGCCCGGCGGCATGCAGACCTGGCCTGTCAAGCGCGGTGGGCTCTGGGACCTCCCGCTCCAGCAGATCCCGTTCCCCGGGCACACCTTCGAGGTGCTCTCGATGGACTACAACATGCTCGCCAACCAGTCGAAGAATTCGACCAAGGGCATGACGTCGCATTACGCGTACTGGCGCAAGCAGGCCGCCGATTCGTATTTCGCCGGATTCAAGAGGGCGTACGAATCGAACCGTGCCCCCATGTACATCGGCAATCACTTCGAGGAGTGGAACGGCGGTATCTACATGGACGCCGTCGAGGAAGCGATGAAGAAGATCGCCGGCCGTCCCGACGTACGGCTCGTCTCCTTCCGGCAGTTCTGCGACTGGCTCGATGTGCAGGACCCCGCGGTGCTCGACAAGCTCCGCTCCCTCGAAGTCGGGCAGCGGCCGGCCGGCGGCTGGAACAGTTTCCTTAAGGCTGCTTGACATCGGGCTTTCCGGGCAGTGAGGGGGGTGCCCAAGATCCGGGAAACGGCCATGCGAAACTTTTCACATGGCTCTTACGCGCCCCCTCCGCCGACGTACCGAAGTCCGCCGCGCCGCCCAGCTGGGCGCAGTGGTCGCGGTCTCCGCGCTCGCTCTGTCGGCGTGCGGATCCGGCGCCAAGGTGAGCAGTTCCCAGGGCTCCCGCTATGTGACGAGCAGCAGTGGCATTGTCACCGCCGCGAAGGGCGGGCGCCAGACCGCGCCCGACCTCTCCGGCAAGACCGTCGACGGCAGGACGCTCGATGTCGGCCGGGCCGGCAAGGGCAAGATCGTCGTGCTGAACGTCTGGGGCTCCTGGTGCCCGCCCTGCCGCGCCGAGGCCGGGAACCTGGCCAAGGTCTCCAAGGACCTCAAGGCCAAGGGCGTGGAGTTCGTCGGGATCAACACCCGTGACACGTCCACCGGCCCGGCCAGGGCGTTCGAGAAGAACTACGGCGTCCCGTACCCGAGCCTCTACGACCCCACCGGCAAGCTGCTGCTCCGCTTCCCCGCGGGCAGTCTGAACCCGCAGTCGATCCCCTCCACGGTCGTGCTCGACCGCGAAGGGAAGATCGCGGCCCGGAAGGCGGGCGGGGTCGAAGAGGACACGCTGCGCAAGATGATCGACCCGCTGATCACGGAGAAGTGATCCGGTGAGCGCGCTCGTCACGCTGGCCGCCGAATCCGGCATCGGCGGCACCGTCTACGACGGTGCCCTGCTGGTCGCGCTGCCCATCGCCGTACTGGGCGGTCTGATCTCCTTCTTCTCGCCGTGTGTCCTGCCGCTGGTCCCCGGCTATCTGAGTTACGTCACCGGGGTCAGCGGTTCGGACCTCGCGCAGGCCAGACGGGGCCGGATGGCGGCCGGGGCGGCGCTGTTCGTCCTCGGCTTCACCGCTGTGTTCGTCTCGGGCGGCGCGCTCTTCGGCTTCTTCGGGAGCAAACTCCTCGCCTACCAGGGCATCCTCAGCAAGGTGCTGGGCGCGCTGATGATCCTGCTCGGGATCTTCTTCATGGGCATGATGCCCTGGCTCACCCAGCGGGAGTTCCGGCTGCACAAGCGGCCGGTGACCGGCCTGGCCGGGGCCCCGCTGCTCGGTGCGCTCTTCGGCATCGGCTGGACGCCCTGCCTCGGACCGACGCTGTCCTCCGTGGAGCTGCTCGCTTCGCAGCAGGGCACAGCCGGCCGCGGCGCCATACTGACCGTCGCGTACTGCCTCGGTCTCGGGGTGCCGTTCGTGCTCGCGGCGGTGGCCTTCCGCAAGGCGCTCGGCGCCTTCGGCTGGGTCAAGAAGCACTACGCCTGGGTGATGCGCATCGGCGGGATCATGATGATCGTGACCGGACTGCTGCTCGTGACCGGCGCCTGGGACCGCATCATCCAGGAGATGCAGGTCTGGTCATCCGGCTACACGGTGGGGATCTGAGTTCCACATGAGCAAGACGACAGAAACGACGGACGCCATGAATCCGGGCGCCACGAATCCGGAGGCGGCCGACCCGGAGTCCGGGAGCCCGGACGGCGCGGAACCGGACACCACCGGCGGCGCGGGCGAGACCGACCTCGGCGCCGCCGGGTCGCAGCTCTCCACCGCGCCGAAGGAAGACCCGGTCTCCACCCTCCCCGCCATGGGTGTCATCGGGTGGATCCGCTGGTTCTGGCGGCAGCTGACCTCCATGCGGGTCGCGCTGCTCCTGCTGCTCCTGCTGTCCCTGGGAGCCATCCCCGGCTCACTGATCCCGCAGACGAGCATCGACGAGCTGAAGGTCACCGACTTCAAGGCCAAGCACGATGTGCTCGCGCCGGTCTACGACAAGCTGGGACTGTTCCACGTCTACAGCTCGGTCTGGTTCTCGGCGATCTACATCCTGCTGTTCATCTCGCTCATCGGCTGCATCGTGCCCCGCACCTGGCAGTTCGTCGGCCAGCTGCGCGGACGCCCGCCGGGCGCCCCCAAGCGGCTGACCCGGCTGCCCGCGTACACGACCTGGCGTACTGAGTCCGAGCCCGAGGCCGTCAGGGACGCCGCGCTCACCATGCTCAGGAAGCGCCGCTTCCGTGCGCACTCCCCCCGCGACGGCGAGGTCGCGGCGGAGAAGGGCTTTCTGCGCGAGACCGGGAACCTGCTCTTCCACATCGCCCTGATCGTGCTCCTGGTCGCCTTCGCCAGCGGCCAGCTGTGGAAGTCCGAGGGCGGCAAGCTGGTCGTCGACGGCGACGGCTTCTCCAACACCCTCACGCAGTACGACGACTTCAAGGCCGGCACCCTCTTCGACCCCGAGAATCTCGCGCCGTTCAGCTTCACGCTGGACAAGTTCATCGGGACGTACGAGAAGAACGGGCCCAACCGCGGCACCCCCCGCAAGTACGAAGCCCATGTGACCTACTCCGACGGCCCGCAGGGCAAGGACAAGAAGGCCGTCATCAAGGTCAACACGCCCCTTGAGGTCGACGGCTCCAAGGTCTTCCTGGTCTCGCACGGCTACGCCCCGGTCGTCGCCGTCAAGGACGCCAAGGGCAAGGAGATCTACCGCGACGCGGTGCCGCTGCTGCCCCTCGACTCCAACGCCACGTCGACCGGCGCGATCAAGGTGATGGACGGCTACCGCAACGCGGCGGGCAAGAAGGAACAGCTCGGCTTCCAGACCATGTTCGTGCCGACCTACGCCGGCAAGGGCAAGGGCACGATGTTCTCCACCTACCCGGGGCTCGACTTCCCGGTGATGGCCGTCTCCGGCTTCCACGGCGACCTCGGGGTCAACTCGGGGCTGCCGCAGAGCGTGTACCAGCTCAACTCGGACCATATGAAGCAGTACAAGGACAGCAAGGGCAAGAAGCTCGCCAAGCTGCTGCTGCCGGGCGAGACGATGAAGCTGCCGAACGGCGAGGGCTCGATCCAGTTCCTCGGCGTCAAGCAGTGGGCCAGCTTCAAGATCTCGCACCAGCCCGGCAACGGCTTCGCGCTGGTCGGCGCGCTGGCGGCCATCGCGGGCCTCGCCGGATCGCTGTTCATCCAGCGCCGCCGGATCTGGGTCCGTGCCGTACGGGGAGAGGACGGCGTGACCGTCGTGGAGATGGCCGGTCTCGGCCGGAGCGAATCCGCGAAGCTCCCCGAGGAGCTGGCCGATCTGGCCGCAACGCTCCATTCAGTGGCGCCGTCGGCGCCTGACTCCGCTGCATCCGCAGAGACACCCGAAGGGGCCGAGAAGTGAATCTCGCCGCCGCAACCAATGAGAACCTGGCGCACATCAGCAATGTGCTCATCTATTCGTCGATGGCCGTCTACACCCTGGCCTTCTTCGCGCACATCGCGGAGTGGACCTTCGGCGCCCGCAGCAAGGTGGGCCGTACGGCGGCCGCACTGACCTCGGCCACGGCCGCCGCCCCCGCGGTGCAGGTCAAGAAGCAGGGCGGCGGCACCGCCGTACTGGAACGGCCGAAGGTCGTCACCAGGTCCGCGGCCGGTTCCCGCGACGTCCCGGACGGCCCCGGCGCCGCGGGCGGCAGCGAGAAGGGCGACCTGTACGGGCGGATGGCGATCTCGCTGACCGTCCTCGGCTTCCTCGTGGAGGCCGGCGGGGTGGTGGCCCGCGCCATGTCGGTGCAGCGGGCGCCGTGGGGCAACATGTACGAGTTCTCGATCACCTTCTCATCGGTGGCGGTCGCCGCGTACCTGATCCTGCTCGTCGTCAAGAAGAACGTCCGCTGGCTGGGGCTCGCCCTCGTCACCACGGTCCTGCTCGACCTCGGTGTCGCCACCACGGTCCTCTACACCAAGAGCGACCAGCTCGTCCCCGCGCTGCACTCGTACTGGCTGTGGATCCACGTCTCGACGGCGATCATCTGCGGCGCCATGTTCTACATGGGCTTCGTCGGCACCGCGCTCTACCTCTTCCGGGACCACTACGAGGCCAAGATCGCCCGTGGCGGTAAGCCGGGCGCGTTCGCCGACTCGGTGCTCTCGCGGCTGCCGTCGGCCGCCTCGCTGGACAAGTTCGCGTACCGGATCAACGCCGCGGTCTTCCCGCTCTGGACGTTCACGATCATCGCGGGCGCCATCTGGGCCGGTGACGCCTGGGGCACCTACTGGGGCTGGGACCCCAAGGAGACCTGGTCGTTCATCACCTGGGTCGTCTACGCCTGCTATCTGCACGCCCGCGCCACGGCGGGCTGGAAGGGCCGCAAGGCCGCCTATCTGGCGCTCTTCGCCTTCGCCTGCTGGATCTGGAACTACTACGGCGTGAACATCTTCATCAACGGTATGCACTCCTACGCCGGAGTCTGACAGCGACTGGTCCGACAGCGGCTGTTTCCGGCAGCCACCGGAAGAGGGGGCGGGGGCGGCCCCACTCGGGGGTAACGCGCCCCTCACGGGGGGTTAACCCCCACCCGCGGGGGGGGGGGTCCAAAAAC
>NZ_JBHYWP010000077.1:28147-40618 GCF_042751845.1 Streptomyces sp. NPDC059398
ACTCTGTGAAGCCCCCCCGGGGCCGGGTACCCCCCACCCGGGGCCCACCGGCCCCTCTTCCGGTGTGGAACCCCCTTCCCGGGGCGAGGCTTGAACCATGACCGAGGCGATCGCACACGGCACGAGCACCAGCCACGGGGACACCCACACCCTGCGGTTCGCCCTTTACCTGCCGTACGCGGCGGCCCGGGTGTGGGGCGAGGTGGCCACCCCGGTGGGGCTGCGGCAGTGGCTCGCCGCCGCCGACGTCTTCGAGTCGCGGCTCGGCGGCCGGATCACCCTGCGCGGCCCCGGCGTACCGGACGCGGCCACCGGGACCGGCGTACCGGACGCGGCCACCGGGACCGGCGTACCGGAGCAGGCCGCCGGGACGGTCACCGCCTGGGACGGTGAGCAGGTCGTCGAGTACACCTTCGCCGGGCACGGCCGGATCCGGTTCCATCTGGAGTCCGTCGGGGCCGAGGCGACCGTGGTGCGCTTCACCCACGAGTTCACCGGCCCCGAAGCCCGCTGCCCCGAGGCGCTGGCCTGCTGGCACGAGCACTTCGAGCTGCTGCACGACGCGCTCGCGGGCCGCCCCGGCCTCCCGGCGGACGGACCGGACGGACCGGACGGATCAGGCGGATCAGGCGGACCGGATGGACCGGATGGACCCGACAGGCCGGCCGCGCCCGCCGGGAACCCCGAGCGGCGCCAGGAGCTGCGGGCCGCCTACCGGCCGCGCGGCGGCAGGCACTCCTGAGCCGGCGGCTTCTTCGTCTTCGCAGGCCAGGCCAGCTTCACGAACTCCTGGGTCCCGGTCTGCGTCAGCTGCACGATGGCCACGGCCTTGTCGTACGGGTTGCCGTAGTTGTCCAGGCAGATCCAGCCGCTCGCGCCGTTCACCCGCAGCGGCCCCTGCAGCTTCGACCAGACGGCGCCGACGTCCTCGATGTCCGGCAGGGTGCTGCTGCTCGCCCTGGCCCGGCGGATCCCGGTGACCGCGGTCGCCATCCCGTCGTACGCGATGATCGCCTGGCCGTCCGCGAGCGAGGCGTCGTCGATCGGACCGATCGGCCCGACGCCCTTGCCCGAAGCCGTGGCGACCGCCCGGGTGAAGGCCGCGTAGTCGGCCGGGCTGCCGCCGGTCGCGGGCATACCGGGGTCGGTCGCCTTGACCCAGGAGCCCGGGTGGGCCAGCGCCGCGTACTGGACGATGACCGGCTCGGCGCCCTTCTTCGGCTTCAGCGCCTGCTTGTTGAGCTTGGTGTCGTAGCCCAGGTACGAACCCTCGTCACCGGTGAGGATGGTGAACTTCGTCCGTACGCAGATCCGGTTGCCCAGCGCGTTCACGAACTGCCGCAGCTGGGTGTGGCGCCCGGCGAAGAGGATCGTGTTCACCTGGCGGGCCGAGCAGATCGCGTCGGTGATCTGCGCGAACGTGTTCGCCGTCGAGCCGTCCTCGGACTGGTCGGGCGGCGAGGTGTACACCCGGTCCTCGTACGGCGCGCCCGCCAGCATGCCGTTGAAGGCGGCCCGCAGCGTCTCCGTGTAGTGGTCGCCGGGGTGGGTGTCGCGCACCAGGAGCGTCTTCTTCGGGTCGATGTCGGCGAAGTTCTTCAGCGCGTCGGCCTCGTCCTTGTTGGTCGGCGAGACCCGGGCGAGCCCCGGGTAGGGGATGCCCTTGGGGCCGTTGGAGATGTCGTCGGCCGTGATGGTGGTGCCGATCACCGGGATATGACTGTCGGTCAGCTCCTTCACCGCGTCGCGCGTGTCGTCGCTGCTGGTCGCCACCCCGGAGACGGCGCGCAGATGGTCGGGGGCGCCGGTCATGCCTTTGAGCTCGTGCACCGTGGGGGCCCACTGGGCGCTGCCGACACCGGTGTTGGCGAGGACCAGCCGGATCTTCGGCACCTGGTCGTTGTCGTCGTGGTTGGCGCGGTACTGCTCGACGAACGCGCCCTGCGCCTCGTGCAGCACCTTGTTCGCCATGTCGCTGTCCGTCGAGGTCAGCGGCAGCAGCAGGGCCACCGTCGCGTACTGGCCCTTCTTGAGCGTCCTGTTCTCCCGGGCGATGGCCTGCGCCACCTCGCGCAGGGCCGGCCGCCCGAAGTCGTAACCGTCGCCGTTGACACCTATGCACTCCGCCCCCTGCTCGGGGCGGTCGACGCCCTTCGCGCAGTGCAGGTCCGGGGTGTAGAGGGCGTACGCGGCGATGCCCGCACCGGCGAGCAGGACCAGGACCACCACCGAGGTGAGGATGCGCCGCAGACCCGTGTACCAGAAGAACTCGCGGAACCTGTTGCTCACGGCGTGACGCCCCCTGGGTCGCTAGCGGTACGGTCCGGGCTCCGCCACTCCCGGACGGCCGTCGGCCAGGTCCTGGAGGCGTGCCAGAGCACTTCGTTGCCGGTCGGATGCAGCGCCGAGAGCTGGGCCAGCTCGTCGCCCATCTTCTCCGTGAGCCCCTCGTCCGGCAGGGCCAGCAGATCGGTCAACTGCCAGACGCAGTGCAGCAGCCGGCGGATCCGCAGATGGAACACGCGGTCGGTGCCCTCCGGCGGCCGCTGCTCGGAGTCGGTCCGCCCCAGCGCCACCGCGCGCCGTACGTCGTGCTCCGCGAAGTACGGCGCCGACGCGATGAAGCGCAGCTCGTCGAGCCAGGCGGCGGCGTCGGCCTCGCGGAAGGTGTCCCGCAGATGCGCGACGGCGCCCCCGGTGTCGCCGAGCGCCAGCTCGTGGTGGAGGCGGAGCGGGGCCCGGTCCGCGCAGAGGTCGCGCATCGTCTCCTGGACCTCGCGCCAGAGTCCGGAGGCCGACGCCGCCTCCCCGGTGGGGTGGCGCAGCCGGTGCAGCAGCAGGGCGCGCAGGAACGGGTCGCCGACGAAGTGGCCGGGCGCCTCCGGCCAGCACTCCTCGGCCAGCAGATCGCGCATCGGCAGCACACCGGCCCGGCCGCCGTCGTGGTCGAGCCGGGCGGCGGCGAGCACTTCGGCGTCGGCCGTGCTGTGCGCAGCGGCCAGCACCGCGAGCCGGTCGAGCCTGGCCGGCGGGACCAGCTGCTGGAGCAGCTCGGTCGCGGTCGGGCGGCCCGGCTCGTCCTCGCGCAGCGCCACCGGCAGCGAGAGCAGCGCGCCGGGGGTGAGGTCGTCGAGCCCGCTGTCGACCGGCACGGTGGGCCCGGCCAGCTGGGCGGCCTGCCCCGCGGCCTTCGTCAGCAGGGCCGCCCCGAGCGGGCGCCCGCCGGTCAGCCGGTGGACGGAGCGGGCCAACAGCGGCGGGGTCAGCATCCCCGGGTCCTCGCGGTCGAGGAGCTGGCTCACATGCTCGGGGGCCAGCTCCGTCAGCTGTACGGTGAGCGCGCCCGACGCGACCTCGGTGCCCCGGGTCCAGGGCGTGGCGTGGGTGACCTCGGGCAGCAGACACCGCTCGGCCGAGTGCAGCGCCGGATGGTCGTGCCCGCGCAGCGTGGCCATGAAGACGACCTGGTCGAGGTGGCCCGCCGCCCGGTCGCGCAGCACCGGCTCCAGGAGCCTGCGGCCCAGCGGTGCCTGGACGTTGTCGAGCAGCACCAGCGGCCTGCCGACCCGGCGCAGCCGCCCCATCCCCTGGTAGGCGGCGCGCAGATCGGCGCGGAGCGCGCCCACGAGATGGCGCTCGGCGAGCGCGCGGGCGTCGCTGTCGCGCTGGCGGTGGAACTGCAGGGCGAGCAGGTTCAGCCCGCGTTTGGCCTGGCCGCCGGCGCCCGGGTAGTCGCCGTACCAGTTGGCCGCGGCGCGCTGGCCCCGGTCGAAGAGGTCTTCGAGCAGCGACTCGACGGTGGTCTCCACGATGACGTCGAGGCCGGGCGGCGCACCCGTCCACAGTGCGGCGAACTTCGCCGTGATCTTGACGAGCCAGCCCTTGCCCAGACCTTTGAGCCGTGCCCCCGACTCGACGAGCATCCCGAGCCGCAGCGCCTCGTCGTGCACCTGCTGGCTGTTGTTCGGGTCCCACCCGGTGGAGGCGATGGCCACCAGACCGGCGGCCAGCCGCGGGAACTCGATGGCGCCCGCGCCCCGCACGGCCGGTCCGAGCTGCTCCCCGAGCACCGAGAGCGCCTCGGTGACCGGCGACCAGAAGGGGGCGCGCCGGTGCCCCGAGGGCAGCGCGGCGAAGTCCGGGTGCTCGCAGTCGATGAGGGCGACGGGGGTGCGGCCGCGGTAGTTGGTGCGGAGCTGTTTGAGTACGACGGTCTTGCCCATGCCGCGTCCACCGGTGAGGACGACCACCGGCAGGTCGTCACGGCGGCCCCCGAACGCCTCGACGGGTGTCTGCTGGAATCCGTGCGGCGGCAGACCTACGAGCCGTGGCGCGAGACCGTGGAGGAGACCGCCCCGTGCGTACAACTCCCTGTCCACAGCACCTCCCACGCCGAAGGGCGCAGCTTTCACTGCGTCAACATCAGCTTACCGAGGGAGGGTTGGGATGGGCATGGGCTTTCGGCGGGCCGGAAGCGGAGGGCTCCCCTCACCTTCTGCCGGTGTCACTCCTCGCCGATGTCCTCGTTCCAGAGCGCCGGGTTCCGGGCGATGAACTCCCGCATCAGCGCGGTGCATTCGGCGTCGTCGAGGACGAGCACCTCCACCCCGTGCTCCGCGAGCCAGTCGTGGCCCCCGTGGAAGGTGGCGGCCTCACCGACCACCAGCCGGGAGATCCCGAACTGCCGGACCAGACCGCTGCAGTACCAGCAGGGGGAGAGGGTGGTGACCATGGTCGTACCCCGGTACGACCGCTGCCGCCCCGCGGCCCGGAAGGCGGAGGTCTCCGCGTGGGTCGACGGATCGCCGTCCTGGACGCGCCGGTTGTGCCCGCGCCCGAGCAGCGCCCCGTCCGCCCCGTACAGCGCGGCCCCGATCGGGATACCGCCCTCGGCGAGCCCGGCCCGCGCCTCGGCCACCGCCGTGGCCAGCCACCGCCGCGCCTCTTCGCGGTCCGGCCCTGTCTCATCCATGGAGCGCCCCGTTCTCTCTTCCACCGCCCGGCCCCGGCCGTTCAACTGCCCGTCCGTTGGCCGCGTTCCGTTCAGTTCGCGTCCTCGCCGCTCTCACGGCGGCGCAGCTCGTTCTCGCGGCGGCGCAGGTCCGCCTCCCAGTCCTTGAGCAGCGACTCGTCCGTGCGGTGCTCCGCGCGCAGGCTGTCGAGGAACTCCGGATTGTCGTCGGGCGCCGTCCAGCCGGCCCGCCCGTCGCGCCGCCGTCCGCCGCCCGCCGGGCCCGCTCCGGCGGGTCCCCGCCGGTTGCGGCCCGCCACGATCCAGGCGACCGGGCCGACCAGCACCTCGCCGAAGAGCAGGATGATCAGGACCCAGATGACCTTGGGCAGACCGCGGACCTCCTCCTCGGGCGTGTTCAGGCAGTCGATGAAGGCGTAGATCCACACCGCCAGGACCAGCAGAAAGGGCAGATACCTGAGCATGGCCGAACGATCCCCCAGGGGAAGGCTGCGAGACGTCCGCAACGTCCCGATGACGGCCACAGGGTAGCGGTCCGGTACAGCCAGCCGCTGGGGCGCGAGCGGCAGGCCCCTGGCGCGGACCGGTGGTGGGGACCGGCCGCACCGCCGGGGATGACAGACTGGACCGCATGGCTTACGACGATCTTCGCTCGCTGCTCAGGGCGCTGGAGCGCGACGGCGACCTCAAGCGCATCAAGGTCGAGGTCGACCCCCATCTGGAGGTCGGGGAGATCGTCGACCGCGTCAACAAGGCGGGCGGCCCCGCCCTCCTCTTCGAGAACGTCAAGGGCGCGTCGATGCCCCTGGCGATGAATGTGTTCGGCACCGACCGCCGGCTGCTCAAGGCCCTCGGCCTCAGCTCGTACGACGAGATCAGCGACCGGATCGGCGGACTGCTCAAGCCCGAGCTGCCGCAGGGTTTCGTCGGCGTACGGGAGGCCTTCGGCAAGCTGGGCTCGATGGTCCACGTACCGCCGAAGAAGGTGAAGCCCGAGGCCGCCCCCGTGCAGGAGGTGGTCCTCACCGGCGACGACGTGGACCTCGACCGGCTGCCCGCGCTCTTCACCTGGCCCGAGGACGGCGGCTCCTTCTTCAATCTGGGGCTCACCCACACCAAGCACCCGGAGACCGGCGTCCGCAACCTCGGGCTCTACCGGCTGCAGCGCCACGACAAGCGCACCATCGGGATGCACTGGCAGATCCACAAGGACAGCCGCAACCACTACGCGGTGGCCGAGCGCAGGGGCGAGCGGCTGCCCGTCGCCATCGCCTTCGGCGCGCCGCCCGCGGTGACGTACGCCTCGACTGCGCCGCTCCCCGAGGACATCGACGAGTACCTCTTCGCCGGCTTCGTCCAGGGCAAGCGGATCGAGATGGTCGACTGCCGGACGGTCCCGCTCCAGGTGCCCGCGCAGGCGGAAGTCGTCCTGGAGGGGTGGCTGGAGCCCGGCGAGACGCTGCCCGAGGGGCCGTTCGGCGACCACACCGGCTTCTACACCCCGCAGGAACCGTTCCCCGCACTGACGATCGACTGCGTCACGATGCGCCGCCGTCCGCTGCTCCAGTCGATCGTCGTCGGCCGCCCGCCGACCGAGGACGGCCCGCTGGGCCGCGCGACGGAACGCTTCTTCCTGCCGCTGCTCAAGATCATCATCCCGGACATCGTGGACTACCACCTGCCCGAGTCGGGCGGCTTCCACAACTGCGCGATCGTCTCGATCGACAAGAAGTACCCGAAGCACGCCCAGAAGGTGATGCACGCCGTCTGGGGCGCCCACATGATGTCGCTCACCAAACTGATCGTCGTGGTGGACGCCGACTGCGATGTGCACGATCTGCACGAGGTGTCCTGGCGGGCCCTCGGCAACACGGACTACGCACGTGACCTGACCGTCGCCGAAGGCCCGGTCGACCATCTCGACCACGCCTCCTACCAGCAGTTCTGGGGTGGCAAAGCCGGTATCGACGCCACCCGGAAGTGGCCCGAGGAGGGCTACACCCGGGACGGCGGGTGGCCCGAGATGGTGCGGTCCGACCCCGCGGTCGCCGACCGGGTGACCAAGCGCTGGAAGGAGTACGGCCTGTGAGCGCATCCGCCGCCGCGCTGCCGCAGCCGGGCAGGACCAAGGCGTTCCTGCGCCTGGTGATGATCGAGCACTCGGTCTTCGCGCTGCCCTTCGCGTACATCGCCGCACTGACCGCGATGTACCGCCTTGACGGCAACATCCACTGGGGGCGGCTGCTCCTGGTGACCGTCGCGATGGTGGGGCTGCGCACCTTCGCGATGGCCTGCAACCGCATCATCGACCGGGAGATCGACGCCCGTAACCCGCGCACCGCGTCGCGCGAACTGGTCACCGGCGCGGTCTCCGTGAGGTCGGCCTGGACGGGCGCGCTGGTCGCGGTCGTCGTCTTCCTGGGCGCGGCCGCCGCGCTGAACCCGCTCTGCCTGGCACTGGCGCCCATCGCGGTCATCCCGATGGTGGTCTATCCGTACGGGAAGCGCTTCACCAACTTCCCGCACGCGATCCTCGGTCTGGCCCAGGCCATCGGCCCGGTCGGCGCCTGGCTGGCGATCACCGGCGAGTGGTCCTGGGACGCGGTCATCCTCGGCCTGGCCGTGGGTATCTGGATCGGCGGCTTCGACCTGATCTTCGGCTGCCAGGACGTCAAGGCGGACCGCGCCCACGGGGTGAAGTCGGTCCCCGCCCGCTTCGGCATCCCGGCCGCCCTGCACGGCGCCCGCGCCTGCCACGCGGTGACGACCGCGCTCCTCGTCTGGTACGCGGTGGCGACGGACGCCGGGGCGTTCTTCTGGGCCGGCCTGGTGATCGTCGCGGTGGCCTTCGTCTACGAGCACAACGTCGTGAAGCCGCACGACCTCTCCCGGCTGAACCGCGCCTTCTTCTCGGTCAACGGCTTCATCGGGATCGCCCTGTTCGTGTGCGCCTTGATAGATCTGCTGGTGCGGGGCCTGACGGTCTGAGTACGGTGCGACCTGGCATCGGATGCGGGGACGGGGAGGCCGACGTGACGCTTTCGGAGACCGAACGCCTGCACTCGCGGCTCATCCGGTTCGAGGACATGTTCCCGGGCTACCGGACGGAGATCGTCGAGGGCAACATCGTGATGAGTCCGGTGCCGGCATTCCACGCCAAGACGATCCGGCGTGTGTGGAATGCGCTGGAGACCCAGGTGCCGGAGAAATGGGGATTCGTCAGCGACGTTATTTTCCCTTTCGACGCCGACAACGAGTTCTGCCCGGACATCGCGGTGATCCCCCAGGCCGAGGTCGACGAGAACCGCGGTTCCTACTCACCCGACCTGATCGAAGTGGCCGTCGAAGTCGTCTCACCGAGCAGCGTGCGCAACGACTACGAGGTCAAGGACAGGGCCTACGCCGGGCGGGGCATTGCCAACTACCTGATCTTCGATCCGTACAAGGCGCACTGCGTGACGCTCTGGAACCCGGGCCCGGACGGCTATATCGGCCGGGACATCATCCCGTACGGCGAGGCGGTGACGGTACGGACCCCGCTCGGCCGCCTCACCGTCGACACCGGCGCGCTCCCGGTGGACCCCAAGCACACCTGACCCGCCTCCCGTCTCCGGCCGGCCGGGCCGCCCCGGATAGGCTCGGACACGTGGCGCACGTGAAGGTACACAGTCAGCAGCCGCGGCGGCCGTGGATCGTCGGGGTCTCAGGGGCGTCCGGTACGCCCTACGCGGCGGCCGTGCTCCGCGGGCTGCTCGACGCGGGTGAGGCCGTGGATCTGGTGGTCAGCAGGTCGTCCCGGCTGACCCTGCTCGACGAGACCGGGATCGCCTTCCGCGACGGGCACTGGCAACAGGACCTGCGGGCCTGGCTGGCCAGGGGCGCGGACGGGAAGCCGGACACCTTCGCGGTGGACCCGGCCCTCTTCGCGGAGGGGACCGGAGCCGTACGGCACTGGGCCGCCGGGGATCTGGCCGCCGGTCCTTCCTCCGGTTCGTACCCGGTCAAGGGCATGATTGTCGTCCCGGCGTCCACCGCCTGTGTGGCGGGCGTCGCGCTCGGGCTCTCCAAGGACCTGCTCCAGCGGGCGGCGAGCGTGACGCTCAAGGAGCGGCGCCCGCTGGTGGTCGCCGTACGGGAGACCCCGCTCAACGGCCAGACGCTGCGCCATCTGGTGACCCTGGACGAGGCGGGCGCCGTGGTGCTGCCCGCCTCCCCGGCGTTCTACGCGGGGGCGACCCACATCCAGGACCTGGTGGACTTCGTCGCCGGCCGGGCGCTCGACGCGGCGGGGGTGGCGCACACGCTTTACCGCCGCTGGGAGGGCAAGCTCGGCGGCTCCCGTGAGGACGGCTCGGATTAGTCCGTCGGCGCTCTGCCGCCTCTCGCCACTGAGTGGAGATTCGCAGGGTGTTTTCCCTGTGTGCCTTAGATTCCAGACGTAGACTCGCGATATTGCTGAACAATGGAAGGCTTCAACAGTATGGACGCGGTGGACAGGCAGCTCATTCAGGCGCTGCGGGAGAACGGCAGGGCCTCCTACGCCGAGCTGGGCCGGCTCGTCGGACTCTCCGGGCCCAGCGTCACCGACCGCATCAACCGTCTTGAGGCGGCCGGTGTGATCACCGGCTACCGCGCCACCGTCGACGCCAAGTCCCTCGGCCTCGGGGTGACCGCCCTCATCGGCATCTCGCTCTCGGACGCCGCCGACCACGAGGACGTCGCCCACCGGCTCAAGGACCTGGCCGAGATCGAGGACGCCTGGTTCATCGCGGGCGACGACTCGTACATGCTCAAGGTCAGGGTCGGCGACGTGGACGGCCTGGAGCGCACCATCCGCAGGCTCAGCGGCACCCGGGGCGTCTCCCGCACCCGCACCACGGTCGTGCTCTCCACCAAGTGGGAGAACCGCGTCGGAGAGCTGCCCGAGCCGAGCTGACCCGGGGTCTCCGGTCCGGGCCGACCCCAGGACCGGGCCCCGGCCCCGGCACCGGGTGCCAGCCGGGTCCCGGCGCCGTTCCGGCGGGGGAGTACGGTTGGCTGGTTGTTTACGTACGCATATGGGAGGCGGCCGCACATGACTGCGTCGATCAACGATGTAGGCCTCAAGCGCGAGATCGAGGCAAAGGTCCGGGCCGGTGAGCGGCTGACCCGCGAGGACGGCGTCGCGCTCTACGAGACGGACGACCTGGCCTGGCTCGGCGGCCTCGCCCACGAGGTGCGTACGCGCAAGAACGGCGACGTGGTCCACTTCAACGTCAACCGGCACCTCAACATGACCAATGTGTGCACCGCGTCGTGCGCCTACTGCTCGTTCCAGCGCAAGCCGGGCGAGAAGGACGCGTACACGATGCGCATCGAGGAGGCCGTCCGCCTCGCCAAGGCGATGGAGGGCGACAACCTCACCGAGCTGCACATCGTCAACGGCCTGCACCCGACGCTGCCCTGGCGGTACTACCCGCGCTCGCTCAGCGCGCTGAAGGAAGCCCTTCCGCAGGTCGCCCTCAAGGCGTTCACCGCCACCGAGATCCACCACTTCGAGACGATCTCCGGGCTCTCCGCGTCGGAGATCCTGGACGAGCTGATCGAGGCCGGTCTCGAATCGCTGACCGGCGGCGGCGCCGAGATCTTCGACTGGGAGGTCCGGCAGCACATCGTCGACCACGCCACCCACTGGGAGGACTGGTCGCGCATCCACCGCCTCGCCCACGAGAAGGGTCTGAAGACCCCGGCGACGATGCTGTACGGCCACATCGAGGAGCCGCGCCACCGCGTCGACCACGTCCTGCGGCTGCGTGAACTCCAGGACGAGACCGGCGGCTTCCAGGTCTTCATCCCGCTGCGCTACCAGCACGACTTCGTGGACATGAAGGACGGCAAGATCCGCAACAAGCTCCAGGTGCGGACCACGATGGCGACCGGCGCCGAGTCGCTGAAGACCTTCGCGGTCTCCCGGCTGCTCTTCGACAACGTCCCGCACGTCAAGGTCTTCTGGCCCATGCACGGCGTCCAGACCTCGCAGCTCGCGCTGCAGCACGGCGCCGACGACATGGACGGCTCGGTGGTCGAGTACAAGATCACCCACGACGCCGACAACTACGGCACGCCGAACAAGCTCGGCCGTGAGGACCTGCTGGAGCTCATCCGGGACGCGGGCTTCCGCCCGGTCGAGCGCAACACGCAGTACGAGATCGTCCGCGAGTTCGACGGACCGGACCCGGCCCGCCGCGACGCCCCGCAGCCGATGCGCTTCTGAGCCGGGCGCCCCGCCCCGCCCGCTCCCGCGACGGAACCCCGGCCACGGCCGGGGTTCCGTGCTTTCCTACGCTGGACGTATGAGCCTCACGTTTGAACTGGACCCGCGGATGGACGCCACGCTGCGGGACGGAGTGGTCGGGCTCTGGACGGATGTCTCGAACGCCGACGGCGCGGTCGGCTTCGTACCCCCGGTCACGCCCGACGACATCCGCCCGGAACTGATCAAGCACCTGACCGCGATGACCGAGGGCCGCACCCGGCTGCTCGTCGGCCGGGACGCGAGCGGCACGGTCGCCGCCACCGCGTTCCTCACCCTCAACACCCACCGCCTGATGCGCCACTGGATCTGGCTCTACACGGTGATGGTCCACCCCTCCCACCAGGGCAAGGGGTACGGACGCGACCTGATGAGCGCGGCGGCGGACGCCGCCCGCAGCCTCGAAGGGATCGAGGGCATCCGGCTCACCTGCCGGGGCGGCATCGGAGTGGACCGCTTCTACGAGTCCTGCGGCTACAAGGAGGTCGGCCGGGTGCCGGACGCGATCCGTGTCGCCCCCGGTGACGACCGCGACGACATCATGATGTACCTGCCGCTGCTCTGATCCCGGTGCGCCCGACGCTCCGACCCCGCCCCGCCCGATGCACGCCCCGCCGCGCCCGACCCCTACCCGGCCGGAGTGATCGCAAGTGGGGCGTGCTTCACTTGTCGGGCAGGATCGGCAGGGATCGGCAGGATCAGCTGCCGCCGGAACGAAGAGAGAGGCCCCAGTCGTGTCTGTAGCCAACCCGGGTGCCACCATTCGCTACACCGCGATGCGGATCGTCATCTTCATGGTGTCCCTGGTCTTCTGCGCGGTCCTCGTCCACTTCGGCATCGTCCCCAAGGGCCTCGGCGGCTCCAACTTCATCTGGACGATCCTGCTGGCGCTGGTCATCTCCGCACCGCTCAGCTTCGTCCTGCTGCGCAAGCAGCGCGACAAGATGTCCGAGCAGCTGATCAACAAGGTCGAGCAGACCAAGGTCAGGCTGGAGGCCCACCGCACGCAGGAGGACGGCCTCACCCACTAGGCACCGTCCGGCGCCGTCCGGGGCCGTCCGCTGGGCTCGCACCCCGAAGGCCCCCGCCGCTGTCCCCAGCCGCCTGTCAGCCGCCTGTCCCAAGGCGTGGGCAGGCGCCGTCTGGTGTCTCTTATACAGATCTGTCGCTGGCGACGATATTGGGAGTGTTTTTTAGAGTGGGGGCG
>NZ_JBHYWP010000078.1:0-32004 GCF_042751845.1 Streptomyces sp. NPDC059398
GGGGGGGGGGGGGGGGGGGGGTGTGTGGGGGGGGGCGGTCGGTTTTCTGCCGCGGCGCGCCGAGCCGCCGCGCGGCCAGTACGCCGCAGAGCCCCACTGCGCCGTCACCGACGACGGCCACGGTGCTGCCCGGCCGCACGCCCGCGCCGAGCGCGGCGTGGTGGCCGGTGCCCATGACGTCGGAGAGCGCGAGCAGCGCGGTGAGCAGCCGGTCGTCGGATATGGCGGCGGCCGGAAGGCCGACGAGGGTGGCGTCCGCGAAGGGCACCCTGACCGCTTCGCCCTGACCGCCGTCGGAACCGACCGATCCCCAGAAACCGCCCTGCGGGCAGGAGGTGGTCAGCCCGCCGGTGCAGTGCTCGCAGGTGCCGTCGGACCAGACGAAGGGCGCGACGACGAGGTCACCGGCGGCGAAACCCCGTACATCGGAGCCGGTCTCCTCGACGACACCGAGAAACTCATGACCGATCCGCTGCCCGGGGACACGTGCGGCCACACCGCGGTAGGCCCAGAGGTCACTGCCGCAGATGCAGGCGCGCAGAACGCGGACGACGACGTCGGTGGGGTGCTGGACCGCGGGATCCGGCACCTCCTCCACCCGGACGTCGTGAGGGGCGTGGATGACGGTGGCGCGCATGGGGCAGGTCCTCGCTGATCAGACAGATGTACGAGTGCCACGGTACGCGGGAGCCGGTGCGTCCCGGGACCGGAGCACCCCCGCGGCCAGCAGGGACTGGGCCGCCACATAGGTGGCCATGACCCAGAAACCGGGTACGGGCGGCTGTGGCAGGTCCGCGATCCCAGTGGCGATCAGTGTGTCCGAGACCAGGAAGAGCGCCCCGCCGAGCCCGGCGGCCGGGCCGGAGCCGCTCGCCCGGTACGCCATGGCGGTGAGCAGCAGCGAGTAGCCCGCCACCGGGATCCGCAGCCCGGCCGGGAGCGCGGGCAGCAGCACGGCGGCCGTGGCGGCCAGGACGACGGCGTACCCCGCCCCGAGGTACGGGTTCGTACGACCGCGCCCGAAGAGCACCAGATAGCAGACGTGTCCGGCCGCGAACAGAGCCATCCCCGCGAGGAAGGCGGGCTCCGCGCCGGACAGCAGCAGGACATCGCCGCCCCAGCCGCACAGCAGCGCGGCGACCAGCAGCCGGGGCGCGCCCCGTACGTACGCATGGGCCGCGAGCAGCGGCATCAGCAGCGGTTTGGCGGTGGTGTGGACGAGCAGGCCGGTGTGCCCGGTGGCGAGGAGCGCGCAGAGGTCGGCCAGGGCGGCGAACCCGTAGGCGAGGCCCAGCAGCCGCGCGGCCCGTTCCCGCCCGGGTGTCACGCGATGCGCTCGGACGTGGTCTCCAGGGCGGGAACGACCGCGGTGGCGGCCGGGGCGGCGCCCCCTGAGCCGGCGGGCCCCGGCGCGGCTCCAGCGGGGCCCGGTTCCGGAACCGCTCCGGCGGTGGCCGCATCCGGTACGGATCCGGCGGCCGGCGCCGGCTGCCAGCCCGGTCCGCCGAAGACCCGCCCGGCCCGCTCGCGCCAGCTCGCCGCGGCCCGGATGTCCCGGGCGATGGCCGCGTACTCATGGGTCGCGACCCGCAGCGGGTTGTAGGTGTCGATGTTCTTGGTCAGCCCGAAGACGGGCCGCACGGTCTCCGGTGTGAAGGATCCGAACAGCCGGTCCCAGACGATGAGGATCCCGCCGAAGTTCCGGTCCAGGTAGCCGCCCTGCGAGGCGTGGTGCACCCGGTGGTGGGAGGGCGTGTTGAGCACGTACTCGAAGGGGCGCGGCAGCTTGCCGACCCGCTCCGTGTGGACCCAGAACTGGTAGACGAGGTTGGCGGAAGAGCAGAAGGCGAGCGCGGCCGGGTGCACGCCGATGGCGATCAGCGGGAGGTAGAAGGGCCAGACGGTCAGCGACGTCCAGGGCTGGCGCAGCGCGGTCGTCAGATTGAACTTGCGGCTGGAGTGGTGCACGACGTGGCAGGCCCAGAGGATGCGGACGACGTGGTGGCCGCGGTGCGACCAGTAGTAGAAGAAGTCCTGCCCGAGCAGCATCAGCGGGACGGTCCACCAGAGGACGGGGACACGCAGCGGGGTGAGTTCGTACACCGCGGTGTAGATCGCGACGATCGGGATCTTCCACAGGAAGTCGAAGACCAGGCTGCCGAGACCCATTCCGACGCTGGTGACGGCGTCTCTGGTCTCGTACCCCGCGGAGTCCTCGTCGGGGTGGAACCGGTAGCTCGCCATCTCCACGACGGTGAGCAGGACGAAGGCGGGTATGGACCACAGCACGACATCGGGCAGGTTCGGCATGCCAGCACGGTACGGCCGCGGGATCGGCCCCGGCTAGATGTTGTTACTGACAAGTATGCGAGACATTCTGTCAGCGCCTTTTGGCGGGTTCCGCCAAGAGGCGCCACCGGGCGGGTACTTGGGGTGTCCGCCCCGGCCACTTGCGCGGGCGGGGCGGACTCCAGGGCGGGCCGGGCGGATCCTCGCGCGGGCAGGGGCGCACTCCGGGACGGACACTGGAGCGGGCCGGGCGCTCAGACGCCCGCCGCGCCGAGCAGCGCCCCGGCCGCGTAGGTCACCGCCATGGCCAGCGCTCCCCCGGCCATGTTCCGTACCACGGCGGGGCGTACCGGGGCGGACCCCGACCGGGCGCTCCACCAGCCCGCGAGTGCCAGCGCCGCCAGGACCGACAGCACCGTGATGTACAGCCGCACCGATGCCGGCGGCAGCACGATGGCGAGCAGCGGCAGGAGCGCGCCGGCGGTGAAGGCCGCGAAGCTGGCGCCTGCCGCGTGCCAGGGGCTGGTGAGGTCGTCGGGGTCGATGCCCAGCTCGACCTCGGCGTGGGCGCGCAGGGCGTCTCGCTCGGTGAGCTGTTCGGCGGCCTCCCTGGCCAGATCCGCGGAGAGCCCCTTGCCCTCCAGGAGCCGGGCCAGCTCTTCGAGTTCGGCGTCCGGGGTCTCACGCAGTTCGCGCTTCTCCAGGGCGAGGGCGGCCTTCTCCGAGTCGCGCTGGGTGGACACCGAGACGTACTCCCCCGCCGCCATCGACATCGACCCCGCGAGCAGTCCGGAGAGACCGGCGGTGAGCAGCGCGGTACGCGAGCCGGTGGCACCGGCGACACCGACGACGATGCCCGCGGTCGATACGACGCCGTCGTTGGCACCGAGCACCGCGGCCCGGAGCCAGTTGAGGCGCGCGCCGAGGCCGCCGCGGTGGGGTTCGTCGTGGGAGGAGTCCGTCATCGGGCCAGAATCTCATCCGGGCCACCACGGTCCGCGCGGGCCTCGCCCGTGGCGGCCCGGGTGGGCGGCCGCGGTGGGGGCTCAGGCGGGCGGCCCGCCCCGTACCTCCCGGGCCCTGATGGGCGGCGGCGGGCCAGGGGGCCCGACGCCCCGTCACATCGGTTGCTCCACAACGGAAACCGCGCCGCGCCGTCCCGTACGCGGGGTTCCGGGCCGGCCGGCGGCGAGGCGGGTGTGCCCCCCGGGATTGCCGGGTTGTCGGTGGGGGCCCGTATTCTCTGTGACCATGCTCGACGACCGCCAGACAGCAGCGACAGCGTGGCCGGCCGCGTACCCGCAGGGGTACGCGGTCGTCGACGTGGAGACCACCGGCCTCGCACGCGACGACCGGATAATCTCCGCTGCCGTCTACCGGCTGGACGCCCAGGGCGAGGTCGAGGACCACTGGTACACGCTGGTCAATCCGGAGCGCGACCCGGGGCCCGTCTGGATCCACGGGCTGACCAGCGAGGTCCTGGAGGGCGCCCCGCTCTTCCCGGAGATCGCGGCGGAGTTCGCCGAACGGCTCGACGGCCGCGTCCTGGTGGCGCACAACGCGATCTTCGACTGGCAGATGATCGCCAGGGAGTACGCCCGCGCGCGGCGGACCGCCCCGGTCCGCCAGCGGCTGTGCACCATCGCGCTCTCCAAGGAGCTCGCCCTGCCGCTCCCCAACCACAAGCTGGAATCGCTCGCCGCGCACTTCGGCGTCGTACAGCAGCGCGCCCACCACGCGCTCGACGACGCCCGGGTGCTGGCCGAGGCGTTCCGCCCGAGTCTGCACGCCGCGGCCCGGGGAGGGGTGCGGCTGCCGCTCCTCGAATGCCGGCCGCTCACCGAGTGGTCGGACGCCCCGGCCGCGCCACGCGTGGGCTATCAGGCGTCGTACCGGCAGAGCAGCTGGCGTCCGGCCAGGAAGCGGCCCGCCTGCCCCTACCCGAACCCCGGGCGGTACGAGCCGGGGAAGCCGCTGGTGCAGGGGATGCGGGTGGCGTTCTCCGGTGACACATCGGTCGACCGCGAGCTTCTTGAGGACCGGGCGGCCGAAGCCGGACTGCATGTGGCGACGAGCCTCTCCCGGCTCACCAGCCTGCTCGTCACCAATGACCCGGAATCGGCCACGTCCAAGACGGTCAAGGCCAAGTCCTTCGGCACCCCCGTCATCGACGAGGCCGCCTTCACCCAGCTGCTCCGCGACGTCGCCCCGGCCCCGGCAGACGGGTGATTGGCGGGCGACTCGCCCCCCGTCCGCTCGCCCGCCGCCCTCCGGCGTCCCACCCTGTGGCGCATGGCACGTTGCGAGGTATGCGGAAACGACTACGGCATGTCCTTCGAGGTGCACGCGCAGGGCGCGGTGCACGTCTTCGACTGCTTCTCCTGCGCCATCCACCGGATGGCGCCCATCTGCGAGCACTGCCGTGTCCGGGTGATCGGGCAGGGCGTGGAGGCCGACGGTGAGTGGTACTGCGGAGGCCACTGCGCCCGCGCGGAGGGGAAGGAGGGCATCGTCGACAAGGTCTGAATCTGCCCGGTTCTGTCCCTCCGGCGGGACCCCCCGTCCGGGGGGACCTCCTCGTGCGAGTACCTTCAGAGACGTGTACCGCTTCCTGTTGACACGGCAGTGGGTGATTCTCGCCCTTGTCTCTCTCGTCCTGATGCCGACGATGATCAAGCTGGGCTTCTGGCAGCTGCACCGTCACGAGCACAAGGTCGCGCAGAACACGCTCATCGGCGAGAACCTCAAGTCCCGGCCCGTACCGGTCGGAGACCTCACGTCCCCCGGACATACGGTCCCCTACGACCAGTACTGGCGACAGGTGACGGCGACCGGCCACTACGACACGGCGCACGAGGTCGTCGTACGGCGCAGAACCTCCGCCGACGGCACCGTCGGGTACCACGTCCTGACCCCTTTCGTCCTGGACGACGGCAGGACCGTGCTCATCAACCGCGGCTGGATCCCGGACAACGGCAGCCAGACCACACTGCCCAGAATCCCGGCCGCCCCCCGGGGCAGGCTGACGGTGACCGGCCGGCTGATGGCCGATCAGACGACCGGGGACAGCGGGATCAAGGACGTACGGGGGCTGCCGCCCCGCCAGGTGATGCTGATCAACAGTGAGCAGCAGGCGAAGGCGCTGGGCAGGACCGTCCTCGGCGGCTACATCGAGCAGACCGCACCTCAGCCCAAGGGCGACACGCCCGAGCTGATCCCGGCCCCCGACCATTCGGACATCGGCCCGCACATGGCATACGCGGTGCAGTGGTGGCTCTTCACCGCCGGGGTGCCCATCGGCTTCGTCATCCTGGCCCGCCGCGAGAAGCGCGAACGGGCCGCGGGGGCGTCGGAGAACACACCCGAACCGGTGCCCGCGGCTGCTTAACGCGGGGCTCTCCCGGGAACACGGCCCCTCGTGACCCAACGTATCGAGGACTACGCCCTCATCGGCGATCTGCAGACCGCGGCCCTGGTCGGCAGGGACGGCTCCATCGACTGGCTGTGCCTGCCCCGCTTCGACTCCGCCGCGTGCTTCGCCGCACTGCTCGGCGACGAGGAGAACGGCCACTGGCGTATCGCACCGGCCGGAGCCGGCGCCTGCACCCGGCGCGGCTACCGGGACGGGTCGCTCGTCCTGGAGTCGGTCTGGGAGACGGAGACCGGCACGGTCAAGGTCATCGACTTCATGCCGCAGCGCGACACCGCACCGGACATCATGCGGATCGTCGAGGGCGTCAGCGGCGAGGTCGAAATGGCGGGGACGCTGCGGCTGCGCTTCGACTACGGCTCGGTCGTCCCGTGGATGCGCCGCTCGGACGGCCACCGGATCGCGGTGGCGGGCCCGGACTCGGTGTGGCTGCGCAGCGAGCCGGAGGTGAAGACCTGGGGCCAGCACTTCTCCACCTGCTCGTCCTTCACCGTGGCCGCGGGCGAGAAGGTGGCGTTCGTGCTCACCTGGCATCCGTCACAGGAGCCGCGCCCCGCGCTCGTGGACCCGCACGAGGCGCTGGAACAGGCGCTGGAGGACTGGCACACGTGGTCGACGCCCTGCCGGTACCAGGGCCCGTACCGGGAGGCGGTGGTCCGCTCGCTGATCACCCTGAAGGCGCTCACCTTCCGCCCGACCGGGGGCGTCGTCGCGGCCCCGACCACC
This sequence comes from Streptomyces sp. NPDC059398, assembly GCF_042751845.1. Lineage (NCBI taxonomy): Bacteria > Bacillati > Actinomycetota > Actinomycetes > Kitasatosporales > Streptomycetaceae > Streptomyces > Streptomyces sp. NPDC059398. The sequence goes on from NZ_JBHYWP010000078.1 coordinate 6,446, forward strand.
TCGCTCCCCGAGGAGATCGGGGGCGTACGCAACTGGGACTACCGGTTCTGCTGGCTGCGCGACTCCACGCTCACCCTGGGCGCGCTGCTGGCCTGCGGCTATCTGGACGAGGCCGGGGCCTGGCGCGACTGGCTGCTGCGCGCGGTCGCGGGCAACCCCGGCGATCTCCAGATCATGTACGGGCTCGCGGGCGAGCGGCGGCTGCCCGAGACGGAGCTGGGGTGGCTGCGCGGCCATGCGGACTCCGCGCCGGTCCGTACCGGGAACGGAGCAGTGAACCAGCTGCAGCTCGATGTGTACGGCGAGGTCATCGACTCCCTCCATCTGGCCCGCACTTCGGGTCTGGCCGACGAGAAACACGCCTGGAGCCTCCAGCTGGCCCTGCTCGACTTCCTGGAGTCGCGCTGGCGGGAGCCGGACGAGGGCCTCTGGGAAGTACGCGGGCCACGCCGCCACTTCGTGCACTCCAAGGTGATGGCCTGGGTCGCCGCCGACCGTGCCGTACGCACCCTGGAGGCCGAGCCGAAGCTGCGCGGCGATGTGGAGCGGTGGCGGCGGATGCGCGACGAGGTGCACCGGGAGGTGTGCGAGAAGGGCTTCGACAAGGAGCGCAACACCTTCACCCAGTCGTACGGCTCCACCGAGCTGGACGCGGCGACGCTGCTCATTCCGCAGGTCGGCTTTCTGCCGCCGGACGACCCCCGGGTCGTCGGGACGGTCGACGCGGTACGCGATGAGCTGTGCCACGAAGGTCTGGTGCGCCGCTACAGCGTGGAGGGCCCCTCGGTGGACGGTCTGCCGGGCGGCGAGGGAACGTTCCTGGTCTGTTCGTTCTGGCTGGTCGATGCCCTGCGGCTGACCGGGCGGGTCAAGGAGGCCGAGGCGCTCTTCGAGAAGCTGCTCTCGCTCCGTAACGACGTCGGGCTGCTGGCCGAGGAGTACGACCCGGTGGCCGGGCGCCAGCTCGGCAACTTCCCGCAGGCGTTCAGCCACATCGGCCTGGTGAACACCGCGCTGGGGCTGGCCCGCGCGCTGGGGGCGCCAGAGGAGGATGCAGGATAGGGCCATGGATCTTGGACTGAAGGACCGCGTCTACATCGTCACCGGAGCCACCAGGGGGCTGGGGTTCGCCTCGGCACGCGAGCTGGCGGCCGACGGGGCGAAGGTGATCATCACCGGGCGCGAGGAGGAGACGGCGCGGGCCGCGGCGGCCGAGCTCGGTCCCGGGGTGGTCGGGGTGGCGGCGGACAACGGTGACCCCGCGGCCGCCGCACGGCTGATCGCCACCGCCCGTGAGCACTTCGGACGCTTCGACGGCATCCTCATCAGCGTCGGCGGCCCGGCCGCGGGCTCGGCGGCCGACAACACCGACGAGCAGTGGCGGACGGCCTTCGAAGCCGTCTTCCTCGGCGCGGTGCGGCTCGCCCGCACGGCCGCCGCCGAGCTGTCCGAAGGGGGCGTCATCGGCCTGGTGCTCTCCGGCTCGGTGCACGAGCCCATCGGGGGTCTGACGATCTCCAACGGGCTCCGCCCCGGCCTGGCCGGTTTCGCCAAGTCGCTCGCCGACGAGGTCGGTCCGCGCGGGATCCGGGTGGTGGGGCTGCTGCCCGGCCGTATCGACACGGACCGGGTGCGGCATCTGGACACGCTCGGCGGTGATCCGGCGGCGGCGCGCGCCAGGTCGGAGGCGGCGGTGCCGCTGCGGCGCTACGGGCGGCCGGAGGAGTTCGGCAGGACCGCCGCGTTCGTCCTGTCGCCCGGCGCCTCGTACCTCACCGGGATCATGCTGCCGGTCGACGGCGGCGCCCGGCGCGGATTCTGACCGCCCGGGGATCCTGATGGCCCGGCGCGGATTGCGGCCGTGCGGGGAATGCGGCCGCACGGCACGGATCTGACCGCCCGGGATCCCTACCGCCTCGCGACTCCGGCCGCACGGCGCGGATTCTGAACCGCCCCGGGCCGCCGGTCAGGGCAGGTCCACCGCCGTGACCAGCACCGCCACCGGCAGGTCCGTACCGGACGCGGCGGCCACCGCGGCCCGCACCGCCCCGGTCACGTCCAGGGCCCGGCGCCCGGCGGCCACCGCGAGCTCCACCCGGACATGGTCGCCGGTGCGGTGTACGGCCGAACCCAGTACTCCGGTCAGCCGGGCGACTCCGGGAACGGCGGCCGCCGCATCGGCCTCGGGGCCCCGTACGGCGGCGGCCCCCCTGTCCGGCCCAATGACCGCCGACGGATTCGGCCGCGCCTCCAGCAGCCCCGTCACCCGTACGTCCACCCCGGTCACTTCGAGCCCCAGCGCCTTGTCGCAGGCGCCGAACAGCGCGTCCCGCAACCGTTCGACGGCAGCCGTGAGCGCCTCCCCGCCGACCACCGCGCCGACCACCGCATCCGCCTCCGCCACGACCCGCAGCGGCCCCGGCGGCAGGGCGCTCGGCGGGGCCGGAACCCCCGCAGGAGCGGCCCCGGCAGCCCCGGCCGGAGCGATCCGCAGCTTCCCGAGCGCCGTCCCCGGTACCCCGTCGGCCGCATGCCGCAGCACCGCGACGGCCGCCTCCTCGGCGATCCAGGCGCCGTCCCGCGCACCGCCGAGCGGCAGCAGCCTGCCGAGGGCGAGCCTGCTGCGGACGGCCTGCGCCAACCCGTCGTGCCCACACGATCCGTCACCCGTCATACCCCCACCCTGCCGCATTCCCGGCGCGGAACCGGGAAAGCACACCTACCGTGGGTACAGAATCCGCTACCGCTCGGAGAGGGACGTACGGCGATGAGTGAGACCCCGCAGCAGAACCAGTCCGACGCCTCCGGCAGGGGCCCGGCAGGCCAGGAGCCCCGCAAGACCGACGTGACCAAGCGCGGCGGTGGCGCCCCCGGCTCCCGCGGCCGTACCACCATCGCGGACGGCGTGGTCGAGAAGATCGCCGGGCTCGCGGCGCGCGACGTGGCCGGCGTGCACGCGATGGGCAGCGGCATCTCCCGTACGTTCGGCGCGGTGCGCGACCGGGTCCCCGGTGGCGGCAAGTCCGTGTCGCGCGGGGTGAAGGCCGAGGTCGGCGAGGTCCAGACGGCCCTCGATCTGGAGATCGTCGTCGAGTACGGCGTGTCGATCGCGGAGGTCGCCCGCGATGTACGGGAGAACGTCATCTCGGCCGTGGAACGGATGACGGGCCTTGAGGTCGTCGAGGTCAATATCGCGGTCAGCGATGTGAAACTGCCGGACGAGGACGACGACGAAGAGCCGGAGTCCCGACTTCAGTGACCCCGAACCTTCGGCTTAGGAGCGCACGATGAGTATGGCTGTGGTCGGCCTGTTGGCCGGTATGGCACTTGGCTTCGCCGGCTACTTCGGCGGCTTCGGAGCCTTTCTTCTGGTGGCCGCGCTCGGTGCGATCGGCTTCGTCGCGGGCAGGTTCGCCGACGGCGACCTCGAAGCCGGCGACTTCTTCCGCAGCCGCGACCACGGCGACCGGCGGCGATGACGGCTCGGGTGGCGCCCGCGGAGCGCGGTTCGACCCGGATCGCCGACCGGGTCGTATCGAAGATCGCGGCGCAGGCGGCGCGTGAGGCGATCGGCAGGGTGCCCGAAGGCGGCTCCGCACCGCATGCCACGGTCACGGTGCAGGACTCCCGTGCGCGGGTCCGGGTCAGTCTCGACCTCGGCTATCCGTCCGACATCGGCGCCCAGTGCGGTGCGGTCAGGCGCCGGGTGGCCCAGCGGGTCGAGTCCCTTGCGGACATGGAGGTGCCGGAGGTGGCGGTGCAGGTCGAACGGCTGCACTCCGAGCAGACCCGCGGCTCCGACGGGGGGAGGACCCGATGAGCGAAGCGGACGACAGCACCCAGCGGCTTCCCGTCATGGAGAAGGACCCGGCCGAGCCGAACAGCCCCGGGTCCGCCACCGCCTACGCACCGGCGCCCGGTTCGGGTGGCCGGGCGAGGCGTTTCTGGTCCTGGCGCCGGACACCGGCCGGGCTGCTGGCGCTCGTACTGCTCGGCGCGGCCGGTCTGCTGCTCTACGACGTGTCGGCGGTACGGGCAGGGCGGCCCGCGATGCACTGGCGCCATGTGGTCGCCGACGATCTGGCGACCCGGCCCCTGGACAGCATCTGGATCAAGGTCTGTGCCGGGGTCGTGATGGCCATCGGCCTCTGGCTGCTCGTCCTGGCCCTCACTCCGGGGCTGCGCTCACTGCTTTCGATGCGGCGGGACAGCCCGCAGGTCAAGGCCGGTCTCGAACGGGACGCGGCGGCGCTGGTGCTGCGGGACCGGGCCATGGAGGTGGCCGGTGTGCAGTCGGTACACATCCGGATGAAGCGTTCCAAGGTCAAGGTGCGGGCCCGCTCGCACTTCCGCGAACTCGACGACGTACGGGCCGACCTGGACCGCACGATGGCGACGGGGATCACCGCGCTCGGGCTCGGGTCCCGGCCCCGGCTCTCCGTGCGCGTCGGCCGTCCTGCCAGGAAGGGGTGACGCCGCGATGCTGAAGACGGTCAACCGGGTCCTGCTCACCCTCGCCGGACTGGTGCTGCTCGCCCTCGGCGGGTCGGTCCTCGCGGCGGGGCTGAATCTCTCCGTCCCCTCCTGGTGGCCCTGGAGCGGACCGCACGACGTCCTGCTCTCCACGGCGCGCCGCACCAAGTGGCGCGGCGACAGCTGGTGGTGGCCGGTGGTCATCGCGGCGCTCGCCGTCATCGTGCTGCTCGCACTCTGGTGGCTGCTGGCCCAGCTGCGCCGCCCGCGTCTCTCCGAGGTGCTGGTGGACAGCGGCGACGGTGACGGCGCGCGGCTCAGGGGCCGGGCGCTGGAGAACGCCCTGGCCTCCGAGGCCGAGTCGCTGCACGGCGTCGACCGTGCGGTGGTGCGGCTGACCGGCCGGCGCACCTCCCCCGCGGCCCGGATCAGCATGTCCCTCACGGCACACTCCGAACCGGTCTCGGCGCTCTCGGGCCTCACCACCGGGGCCTTGGCGCACGCCCGCGAATCGGCGGGGTTCGCCAGGCTTCCCGCCGAGGTCCGGTTGCGTGCGGTGAAACACCGCGCACGCCGGGTGTCGTGAGGCGGCCGGTCAGTCGGACAGGCCCGCCAGGTCACGCAGCCTGCGGGCCTGGGCGGCGCGCTCGGCCGTGCGCTGCTCCTCGTATGTACGGTTTGCCGCCCCGATCAGCAGCGCCTTGGTCTCGATGACCGCGTCGCGGGGGGCGGCGAGCAGGGCGGACGCCAGGTCGGTGACCGTGCCTTCGAGTTCGTCGGCCGGGACGGCCAGATTGGCCAGGCCGGTACGGACGGCCTCATCGGCGTGCACGAACCGTCCGGTGGCGCAGATCTCCAGCGCGCGGGCATAGCCGACGAGCCCCACCAGCGGGTGGGTGCCGGTGAGGTCGGGGACGAGTCCGAGACTGGTCTCGCGCATGGCGAACTGCACGTCGTCGGCGACGACCCGCAGGTCGCAGGCGAGGGCGAGCTGGAACCCGGCGCCGATCGCATGGCCCTGGACGGCGGCGATCGTGATCAGGTCGGGGCGGCGCCACCAGGTGAACGCCTCCTGGTACTCGGCGATGGCCGCGTCGAGTGAGGCGTCGTCACCGCGCGCCAGATCGAGGAAGGACGGCTCGCCGTCGAAACCCTCAGGCGTGAAAGCCTGCCGGTCCAGGCCCGCGGAGAAGGACTTGCCCTCACCGCGGAGCACCACGACGCGGACACTGCCCGGCAGTGACCGTCCCGCTTCTGTCAACGCCCGCCACAGAGCGGGAGACTGGGCGTTGCGCTTCGCGGGGTTGGCCAGCGTCACCGTGGCAACCGTGTCCTCGACGGTGAGCCGTACGCCGTCCTTGTCGAGCACGTAGTCGAGCGAGGTCATGGGGTCTCCGGTTCGGTGCAGACGGTTAAGTGACTGCACAGTAACCACCCTGCCGGCCTCTCGGCCGACCGGGTGGCCACCATGGTGAACCGGTGGGCCCGGGGTCTCGGCCCTGTCAGGCCGACGCGGCTTTCTTGCCCCGCGTCGCTCCGCCGCGTCCTCGCAGCGCCACACCGGACTCGCTGAGCATCCGGTGGACGAATCCGTAGGAACGGCCGGTCTCTTCCGCCAGTGCCCGGATGCTCGCACCGGAGTCGTATTTCTTCTTCAGGTCTGCCGCGAGCTTGTCACGCGCGGCGCCGGTAACCCGGCTGCCCTTCTTCAGAGTCTCGGCCACCCGTGCCTCCTCAAGGAAGTGCGCTCTGGACTCTCATGATCACCCCTCCCGGCCTTCCTGGCCACCCATTCGGCAAGGTCTGTGGCGGAGGGATTTCTGTGTCCCGGCTCACTCCACGGAGCGGATCGCGCCATTCCGACGCCTGCAGAAACCGCACAGGACCGCCACTGAGCGCGAAGTCGCAGGTCAGCGGCGGTCCGGTGGAGAAAGCACGGCAGGGGCCCGAGCTGCGCCCGCCGGTCGGGGCGCCGTCATGGGACACGCCGGGGTACGAGAGCGGCTCACTCAGATGAAGGATCACCTGTGGGCCGAATGATCCATCCGGGGTGGATCGGGCGACGGACCGGGCGGTGGATCACTGGTGGACCCGAGGGGACCGGGGCCGCTGGATCAGGCCAGTGCGACCAGGTCCGCGTAGTCCGGACCCCACAGGTCCTCGACGCCGTCCGGCAGCAGGATGATCCGCTCCGGCTCCAGCGCGTGCACCGCGCCCTCGTCGTGGGTGACGAGGATGACCGCGCCCTTGTAGGTGCGGAGCGCGCCGAGGATCTCCTCGCGGCTGGCCGGGTCGAGGTTGTTGGTGGGCTCGTCGAGGAGCAGCACATTGGCCGATGAGACCACGAGGGTGGCCAGCGCGAGCCTGGTCTTCTCACCGCCGGAGAGGACCCCGGCCGGCTTGTCGACGTCGTCGCCCGAGAAGAGGAACGAGCCGAGCGTCTTGCGGACCTGCACCAGGTCGAGGTCGGGCGCCGCCGAGCGCATGTTCTCCAGGACCGAGCGCTCGGGGTCCAGCGTCTCGTGCTCCTGCGCGTAGTAGCCCATCTTCAGGCCGTGGCCCTCGATGACCTCTCCGGTGTCGGGCTTCTCCGCACCGGCCAGCAGCTTCAGCAGAGTGGTCTTGCCCGCGCCGTTGAGGCCGAGGATGACGACGCGGGAACCCTTGTCCACCGCGAGGTCGACATCGGTGAAGATCTCCAGCGAGCCGTACGACTTGGACAGGCCCTCCGCCGTCAGCGGGGTCTTGCCGCACGGCGCGGGATCGGGGAAGCGCAGCTTGGCGACCTTGTCGGAGACCCGGACGGCTTCGAGACCGGCGAGCAGCCGGTCCGCGCGCTTGGCCATGTTCTGCGCGGCGACGGTCTTGGTGGCCTTGGCGCGCATCTTGTCGGCCTGCGAGTTGAGGGACGCGGCCTTCTTCTCGGCGTTCTGGCGCTCGCGCTTGCGGCGCTTCTCGTCGGCCTCGCGCTGCTGCTGGTAGAGCTTCCACCCCATGTTGTAGATGTCGATCTGGGTGCGGTTGGCGTCCAGATAGAAGACCTTGTTGACCACCGTCTCGACCAGCTCGACATCGTGGGAGATCACGATGAAGCCGCCGCGGTAGCTCTTCAGGTACTCGCGCAGCCAGACGATGGAGTCGGCGTCGAGGTGGTTGGTGGGCTCGTCGAGGAGCAGGGTGTCGGCGTCCGAGAAGAGGATCCTGGCCAGCTCGACCCGGCGGCGCTGACCGCCGGAGAGCGTGTGGAGCGGCTGGCCGAGCACCCGGTCGGGCAGCCCGAGGGCCGCGGCGATGGTGGCCGCCTCGGCCTCGGCTGCGTACCCGCCCTTGGTGAGGAACTCCGTCTCCAGGCGCTCGTACTTCTTCATCGCCTTCTCGCGGGTCGCGCCCTTGCCGTTCGCCATGCGCTCCTCGTTCTCGCGCATCTTGCGCAGTACGGAGTCGAGGTCACGGGCGGAGAGGATGCGGTCGCGGGCGAGGACGTCGAGGTCGCCGGTGCGCGGGTCCTGCGGGAGATAGCCGACCTCTCCCGAGCGGGTGATGGTGCCCCCGGCGGGGATGCCCTCACCGGCGAGGCACTTGGTGAGGGTGGTCTTGCCCGCACCGTTGCGGCCGACGAGGCCGATGCGGTCGCCCTTGGCGATACGGAAGGAGGCGGACTCGATGAGGATGCGGGCGCCGGCGCGCAGCTCGATGCCGGAAGCGGTGATCACGGAAAAACTCCAGGGCGGTATGGACGGCGGAAGGGCAGGCGGAGGGGTGCTTCGACGCCGGCTAATGCACAAGGAGAAATGCCATGCGGCCCAGTCTAACGGTGCCGCGCGGGAGCTCTGTCGGTACCCGTCCCCCGAGAGCGCCCCTCCCCGCACAAGAGGGACGAACCGGGACCCCCGCACCGCCGCCGGACCTCGGCGGCCGCCGTACCGGGACGGTGCCGGGGGCCGGCAGGCCGGACAGACCCTTGCCGTCCCGGCACGCGTCGCCCGGCGGTCAGACGCCCCCGGTGTGCACCTGGAACGCGGCCCGGCGTACCGCCTTGGCCAGTGCGGGGTCCGGGTGGGCGGCCGCGAGCGCCACCAGCACCTGCACGGTGCGGGGGTGCCCCACCGCCCGTACCTCTTCGAGCAGGGCGGGCACGGTGCCCTGGACCGCCGATTCCAGATGGCGGACCAGCAGGGCGCTCTCGCCGTGGTCGGCGACGGCGGCCGCCGTGTCCACCCAGAGCCAGGTCGCCTCTTCCCGGGTGAGCGCGTCATGGGCGTCCTCCGGGTCGGCGCCCTCGTACTCCGCGAGCCAGAGCACCGCGTACGGACGGAGTGAGGTCTCCCCCGCCGCGTCCCGTACCGCGGCCTCCGCGGGGGCACCGACCACCCGCAGCGCCTCGAAGGCGAGACCGCGCAGCAGCGCGTCCTCGCCGCGGGCCACCCCGAGCAGCTCGGTGACGGCGCTGCCCACGGTGCGGGCGGCCAGCCACGCCCGGTACTCGGCGCGCGCCGGTCCCGGCGTCAGCCCCGCGCAGCCGCGCAGCATGGCGTCGGCGCGCTGCTCGATGTTGCCCGCCGGGCTCTGCGCGGCGACGCAGATCTGCTCCAGCTTGACCCAGACCGCCCAGTTGCCCAGCGGCGTCAGTGTCGCCTGGCCCGGCGCGAGGGTCAGGGCGCCGACCGCCGCCAGGCCCCGCAGCGCCCAGTCGAGCAGCGCGGGGAGCGGCGTCGCCGCCGTGGGGGGCTCGGGCTGCGGCTGCGGGCCGTAGGGGACCTCACAGCGCTCCTCGTGCAGCTCGGCGACGCGCTGCCTGAGCAGGTCGAGCAGGGCCGGTACGGTCACGGGCCCCGCGGAGAGCTGGAGCAGCGAGAGGACCTGCGGTACGGCCTCGACGACCTCGGCCACCGCGGTGGCGGGCACGTCGGGGGCTGCCGGGTGGACGATCGACCAGGCGTCGAAGAGGGCGACCCAGCCGCGCAGCACCGCGCTGTCGTCACCGTCCCAGGCGCGCAGCCGCCAGCCGGGGCGGGCGATGTCCCCGTGCAGTTCGACGAGTCCGGCGAGCCGGGCGCGGTCCCAGCCCGCCCGGACGGCTTCCGGTGTCAACGCGAGGGCGCGTACGGCGTGTTCGGCGGCGGGGGCGGCCAGCGCCCCGCCCTGCACCGGCCGGGCGTCGCCCGCCCAGCGGGCGATCCGGACGGCGTCGGCGAGGACCGCCCTGGCCTGGCGGGCCAGCTCCGCCTGGACCGGTGTACCGGCGGGCGGGCGCGGGGCGGGACGGATGGGCCGGTTGCTCACGACGCGGCGGGCCGTGACCAGAGGTCGGGGGCGGACGAGGCGGAGTCTGGAGTCGCGCGGGTTACGGGACGTCACGGGGAGCAGTCTTGCCTCTGACGGGCCGAAAGCCCAAACGGAACCCCTCGCTACAGGTTGACGCAGGGCGTACGGGAGAGGCCCTGCGGACCGGATCCGGCCCTGCGGTGCTACATCAGCGGGGTCAGGAAGCGCCGCATGGCCTCTTCGTAGCCGGCCGGATCCGCGTTCCACATGGCCCCGTGCGGGGCGCCGGCCACGGTCCTCAGCTCCACCAACGACGGCTTGCCCGCAGCGAGTTCGACGGAGCGCTGCCAGGAGGCGACCCGGTCGTCGGGGCCGTGGAAGATCAGCGTGGGCACGGTCAGCGCCCGTGGGTCGGCGGCGGCCCGCAGGCGGTCGCCGTCGACGCCGGTACGCCCCTGGGCCGCCCGTACGGCGAGCGGCAGCAGGACGGCCGGGGTGCGCCGGGCTGCGGCCAGCGCACCGAGGGTCGCCTCCCAGTCCAGGACCGGGGAGTCGAGCACCAGACCGCTGATACGGTCGCGCATCCCCGAGCCCGCCGCCGCGTGCAGGGCCATCGCGGCGCCGGTGGACCAGCCGTGCAGGACGACGCGCTCGGCGCCGTAGCGGACCGCGTAGCGGATGGCCGCGTCCAGGTCGCGCCACTCGGACGCGCCGAGGTGTCCGAGGCCGTCCGGTGACGCGGGTGCGCCGGTGTCCCCCCGGTAGGAGATGTCGAGGACCGGGAACTGCTGCTCGTTCAGGAAGCCCAGGACGTTCATGGGCAGCTCCCTGCCGGTCCCCAGGCCGTGCACCGTGATCACCCAGGTGGGGCGGGGGCCGGGTACGAACCAGGCCGGGGACGAGCCGAGTTCACCTGGGATGTCCACGTCGGCGTGGTCGATGCCGAGTGCGGAGCGCGGGTCCCCGACGTGGACCTGCGGGGTGAGCCGGGCCTTGGTGCCGGGGGCGAGCGTGCCGTAGGTGACCCGGTCGAGACGGCGCACGACCGTGTCGGCGGTCTCCGAGCCACCGTCGATCACCGGCCCGACGACCGCGTGGAGGCCGGGGCCCTCAAGCCCGTACACGCCGGGGCGCAGCGAGGCCAGGCACCGGGTGAGGGTGATCCGGCCGGGGGCGGTGGCGTGGACGGAGAGCCGGGGCTCGGCGGGCAGGGCCCGGCCCTGCGGCGTCCTGAGCGCGGCCTCGCCGGCGAGCCGGCCGGCCGCTGCCGCGGCCACACCGGCGCCGATCAGGGTGGTGACGGCCGTTGCCGTCGCGGTTGCCGGGCGCACCCCTTCAGTGTCGGTGGGGGCGGGCCCCGCTGCCACCCGGCCGGAGCAAACGTGGCCGGAGCGGTGGCTGCGGCTCCGGACCGGACCGGGCCCGATCCGGTCCGGTCCGGTCCAGGCGCAGGCCAGTGGGCGGAAGGCGCCGGACGGAAGACGCCGGACGAAAGCGCCGGGCAGAAGGCACTGAGCGAGCGGGCGGCACCGAGCGGGCGGCAGGGCTAACCGGGCTGGCCGTACTCCCGGAGCTTCCCGCCGGCCTCGGCCAGCTGTTCCGGCGAGAGCAGGGACGGTGAGCGGCCGGGCAGCGCGGACGCGGTGAGCCAGAGCCTGCACATCCACTCCAGCTGGGCGGTGCGGTCGTACGCCTGGTCGAGCGAGCCGCCGAAGGTGACCGTGCCGTGGTTCTGGAGGAGGCAGCCGGAGCGGTCGGCGAGTGCGGTGAGCATGTTCGCCGCCAGCTCGTCGCTTCCGTAGAGCGCGTACGGGGCGACCCGCACCGGGCCGCCCAGTGCGGCGGCCATGTAGTGGACGGCGGGCAGCTCGGGGACGAGGGTGGAGACCGCCGTCGCGTGCACCGCGTGGGTGTGGACCACGGCGGTGGCGGTGGTGGCGCGGTAGACGGCGAGATGCAGGGGCAGTTCGCTGGTCGGCTTCAGCTCGCCGAGCACCTGGCGGCCCTCCAGGTCGACGGCGACGGTGTCGCCGGGGCCGAGCCGCTCGTACGGCACCCCGCTGGGGGTGACCAGGATCAGATCGCCGCAGCGCACCGAGACATTGCCCGATGTACCGACGACCAGCCCATCGGACGCGGTCCTGCGGGCGGTGGCGACCACATCGTGCCAGGCATGCGCGAGCGGACCGGTCTCATAGGACGTCACGGCACCCTCCCCCATCACATCTCACATCTGGCCCCATCACATCTGACCCCACATCCGGAACATCCGGAACATCCGGAACATCCGGAACATCCGGAACGCACCGGTCCCGGTGCGCCGCCCCGGGCACAGGCGGCCCGTCCCCGCGATGATGCCAGGCCCGCGGGCACCGCGGTACGCCGCGACGGCAGGCAGGCAGGCGGGCGGGCAAGCGGGCCGCGATGAGCGGAATGGGTGCGTCCGGGCAGGGTCACCACAGCGCCCGGCTCAGTTCATCTTCCGTTCACCCGGGTTGCCTACGTTCATCGCGTCAATGACCTCGAACGATTGCCCAGGTAAATGGAACACTTGACCCTGCTCCTTGGGATCGTGATCATTACCGCTCTCGTGTTCGACTTCACGAACGGTTTCCACGACACGGCCAACGCGATGGCCACGACCATCTCGACCGGCGCTCTCCAACCGAAGACCGCGGTGGCCATGTCCGCCGTGCTCAACCTCGTCGGGGCGTTCCTCTCCGTCGAGGTCGCCAGGACGATCTCCGGCGGGATCATCAACGAACAGGGCATCACCACCGAAGTGATCTTCGCGGCGCTCGTCGGCGCCATCCTCTGGAACCTGCTGACCTGGCTGCTCGGCCTGCCGTCCAGTTCCTCCCACGCACTCTTCGGCGGGCTCATCGGAGCCACGCTGATGTCGGTCGGCTCGTCCGGTGTCAACGGCGACGTGGTCGTCACCAAGGTCCTGCTCCCCGCGGTCGCCGCGCCGGTCGTCGCCGGTCTCGCCGCGCTGCTGGCCACCAGGCTGACGTACCGGATCGGACGCCGTACGGACGAGAAGTCCACCGCCAAGGGCTACCGGGCGGGCCAGATCGCCTCCGCCGGCCTGGTCTCGCTGGCCCACGGCACCAACGACGCGCAGAAGACCATGGGCATCATCACCCTCGCCCTGGTCACCGGCAAGGTCATCGCCCCCGGTTCGAACCCGCCGCTGTGGGTCATCGTCTCCGCGGGCACCGCCATCGCACTCGGCACCTACCTGGGCGGCTGGCGCATCATCAAGACCATGGGCAAGGGGCTCACGGAGCTCAGGCCGCAGCAGGGCTTCGCCGCCCAGACCGGTGCCGCGACCGTGATCCTGGCCTCCTCGCACCTCGGCTTCTCGCTCTCCACCACCCAGGTCTGCTCGGGCTCCGTGATGGGCGCGGGCCTCGGCCGCAAGGGCGGGGTGGTCCGCTGGTCCACCGCGACCCGGATGGCCGTCGCCTGGTGTCTGACGCTGCCCGCCGCCGCGCTCGTAGGCGCGGGCGCCGAGTTCCTGACCGGCCGCGGTCCCTGGGGTATCGGGGCCGTGGCCGTTCTGCTGGTCGCGGGCTCCGGTGTCATCTGGGCGCTCTCCCGCCGTACACCGGTCGACCGGCACAGCGTCACGCCGGACGGGCCCGCGGTCGCCGACGAGCCCGCCGGGGTGGTGACGACAGCCATCGCCGCCGTCGCCCCGCCGCCCGTCGCGGTCCCCGAAGGTCTGCGGACCACCATCCCCGCACCGGGCGGCCCCGCACCGGAGCCGACCCGGCCCGCCACGGTCTGACGGCCCGAACGAGAAGGACACCCCACCATGGACATCGACTGGGCAGCTCTCGGCACCGTCTTCGGCGTCAGCCTCGTGGCGACCGTCGGACTGGTCGGCCTCTTCACGCTCGGCGTGGTGGGGCTGGCGCGTGAGCCCGCGCCGGAGGCGGGCACCGCGACCGCACCCGCCGCCACGGCACCGGCCGGTACGGGCCGGGGCGGCACCCCGGGCGTGCGGGCGGGTTCGTACGCCTGCTTCGCGCTCTGCGCGGCGGCCGTCGCGTACGGAATCTTCCTGATCGTCGCCTGACGGCCCCGCTCCCCCGCGTCACGCCGTAGCCCCGGCGGCCCGTGTGGGGCCCGGCACAACGACTCGTCGCAGGTCAAGGGTGAGTTGACGGGTGTTCGCCGACCGTGGTGGACTGCCGGGGCCAGTACGGCGGCAGGAGAGGAAGTCCGGTGCGAATCCGGCGCGGTCCCGCCACTGTCACCGGGGGTCGCACCCCGGGAGCCAGGAACTCTCACCGCCGGTCACGTCGAACCAGGGCGCGGACACCCTGAGTGAGGACTACGCCATGCGCGGCTGCCTGCTGCCCGATCGCCCCGACACTCCGGTCACCAGCGCGGCAGGGGCCCGCCGAGGCGTACCGGCCTGCTGACCCCATGCGTGCCGAGCGTGTCTTCGTGTACGGCGCCGCCACGGGCCTCCTGGCGGACTTCCTCATCGCCGATCCCCGGCGCGGGCACCCCGTCGCCGCTTTCGGGCGGGCCGCCGCCGCAGTGGAGCGCCGGCTCTGGCGCGACCACCGCGGGTGGGGCGTCCTGCACACCGCGGTCTGCGCCGGGGGCGCGGTGGGCGCCGCCGTGCTGGCCGGGCGGGCCGTGCGCGGCCGGCCCGCGGCGGGGATCGCGCTGACCGCGGCCACCACCTGGGCCGTCGTCGGCGGCACCTCGCTGGGGCGGGAGGCGCGCGCGGTGGGCGATGCGCTGGCCGCCGGTGACACCGAGGCAGCCAGGGAGCGGCTGCCGCATCTGTGCGGACGCGATCCGCAGGCCCTGGACGCCCAGCAGATCGCGCGGGCCGTCGTGGAGTCCGTGGCCGAGAACACCTCGGACGCGGTGGTGGGCGCGCTGGTCTGGGGTGCGCTGGCCGGGGTGCCGGGGCTCGCCGGGTTCCGGGCGGTGAACACCCTGGACGCGATGGTCGGCCACCGGTCGCCCCGTTATCTGCGGTACGGCTGGGCCTCCGCCCGGCTGGACGACCTGGCGGGCTGGCCCGGCGCCCGGCTCACCGCCGTACTCGCGGTCCTCGCGGGCGGGGACCCGGGCGGCGCCCTGCGCGCCTGGCGGTCCGACGCGGGCGGCCACCCGAGCCCCAACGCGGGCCCGGTCGAGGCCTCGTTCGCGGGCGCGCTGGGTGTACGGCTCGGCGGCACCCTCTCGTACGGCGGCCGGGTCGAGCACCGGGCGGTGCTCAACGGCGGTGGCAGGCCCGTGGAGTACGGGGACATCGAGCGTGCGGTCCGGCTGTCGCGCCGGGTGTCCGTGCTGGCGCTCGCGGCGGCTCTCGTGGTGAGGAAGGTGCGCGGATGAGCGGCGGACTGCTGGTGGCCGGTACGACGTCGGACGCCGGGAAGAGCGTGGTCACGGCGGGCATCTGCCGGTGGCTGGTGCGCCGGGGGGTGAAGGTCGCGCCGTTCAAGGCGCAGAACATGTCGCTCAACTCGTTCGTCACCCGCGAGGGCGCGGAGATCGGGCGGGCCCAGGCCATGCAGGCGCAGGCGGCGCGGGTCGAGCCCACGGCCCTGATGAATCCGGTCCTGCTCAAGCCGGGGAGCGACCGGTCGAGCCAGGTCGTGCTGATGGGGAAGCCGGTGGGCGAGATGAGCGCCCGCGGCTACCACGGCGGGCGGCAGGAGGCGCTGCTCTCCACGGTGACGGACTGCCTGGCCGAGCTGCGGGGCACGTACGACGCGGTGATCTGCGAGGGGGCGGGCAGTCCCGCCGAGATCAATCTGCGGCGGACCGACATCGTGAACATGGGCATCGCGCGCGCCGCGCGGTTCCCGGTGGTCGTCGTCGGCGACATCGACCGGGGCGGTGTCTTCGCGTCGTTCTTCGGTACGACCGCGCTGCTGGCCGCCGAGGACCAGTCGCTGGTCGCGGGATATCTCGTCAACAAGTTCCGCGGCGACGTCTCCCTCCTCGAACCGGGGCTCGACATGCTGTACGGGCTGACCGGGCGGCGGACCTACGGGGTGCTGCCGTACGCGCACGGTCTGGGCATCGACGAGGAGGACGGGCTGCGGGTGTCGATGCGCGGCACCGTGCGTGAGTCCGCGGTCTCGGCGCCGTACGGGCAGGATGTTCTGCGGGTCGCCGTGTGCGCCGTGCCGCTGATGTCGAACTTCACCGATGTGGACGCGCTGGCGGCCGAACCGGGCGTCGTGGTGCGGTTCGTGGACCGTGCGGAGGAGCTGGCGGACGCGGATCTGGTGATCGTGCCGGGGACACGTGGCACAGTGCGCGCCCTGGCGTGGCTGCGCGAGCGGGGGCTCGCGGACGCGCTGGCGAGGCGGGCCGCCGAAGGCCGTCCGGTGCTGGGCATCTGCGGCGGTTTCCAGCTGCTGGGCGAGCACATCGACGACACGGTCGAATCGCGCGCCGGGTCCGTGGCCGGGCTGGGGCTGCTGCCCGTGCGGGTGCGGTTCGCCGTGGAGAAGACCCTGGCGCGGCCGGCCGGCGAGGCGCTCGGGGAGCCCGTCGAGGGGTACGAGATCCACCACGGGGTCGCGGACGTCCGGGGCGGTACGCCGTTCCTCGACGGGTGCCGCGCCGGTTCCGTGTGGGGCACGCACTGGCACGGCTCGCTGGAGAGCGACGGTTTCCGCCGGGCGTTCCTGCGCGAGGTCGCCGCCGTGGCGGGCCGGCGTTTCGTACCGGCGCCCGACACCAACTTCGGTGTGCTCCGCGAGGAGCAGCTGGACCGGCTCGGCGACCTCATCGAGGAGCACGCGGACACCGAGGGGCTGCTCGCGCTGATCGAGTCGGGCGCTCCGGCCGGGCTCCCCTTCGTACCGCCGGGGGCGCCATGAGAGCGGCGGAAGCGACGGGAGCGGCGGTTGCCGCCCGCCCGGCGGCGCCCCGCACGACATGGCCCAGCGGCCTCCCGGCCGATACCGAACCTGCCACCCGAGCATCTGAAGGAGTGATCCCGAAGTGACCACGCCCTATCCGTTCACCGCTGTCGTGGGCATGGACGACCTGCGTCTCGGGCTGCTGCTCAACGCGGTCAGCCCGGCAGTCGGCGGCGTGCTCGTGCGCGGCGAGAAGGGGACCGCGAAGAGTACGGCGGTGCGGGCTCTGTCCGCACTGCTGCCCGGGGTCCCGGTGGTACCGGGGTGCCGCTTCTCGTGCGACCCCGGCGCGCCCGACCCGGCGTGTCCGGACGGCCCCCACGAGTCCGCCGACGGCGTGTCGCGCGAGGCGCGCATGGTCGAACTGCCCGTCGGCGCGTCCGAGGACCGGCTGGTCGGCGCCCTGGACATCGAACGCGCGCTGGCCGAGGGCGTGAAGGCCTTCGAGCCGGGGCTGCTCGCCGACGCGCACCGAGGGATCCTCTATGTCGACGAAGTCAACCTGCTGCACGACCACTTGGTGGATCTGCTGCTGGACGCCGCGGCGATGGGCGCCTCGTACGTGGAGCGCGAGGGCGTCTCCGTACGGCATGCGGCGCGGTTCCTGCTCGTCGGGACGATGAACCCCGAAGAGGGTGAGCTGCGGCCGCAGTTGCTGGACCGCTTCGGGCTGACCGTCGAGGTCGCCGCCTCGCGCGATCCGGACCAGCGGGTCGAGGTGGTGCGCAGGAGGCTCGCGTACGACGACGACCCCGCCGGGTTCACGGCCCGCTGGGCGGACGAGGAGGGCGCGCTGCGGGAGCGGATCGTGGCCGCGCGTGCGCTGCTGCCCTCGGTACGGCTGGGCGACCGGGCGCTGCGGCAGATCGCCGCGACCTGTGCCGCCTTCGAGGTGGACGGGATGCGCGCGGACATCGTGATGGCGCGCACCGCGACCGCGCTGGCGGCCTGGGCGGGGCGTACGGACGTCACGGCCGACGATGTGCGGCAGGCGGCGCTGCTCGCGCTGCCGCACCGCCGCAGGCGCAACCCGTTCGACGCGCCGGGGCTCGACGAGGACAAGCTCGACGACACGCTGGCGGAGTCCGCGGGCGACGGCGACGGGCCCGACGGCGACGACGACGGCCCCGGGCCCGAAGGTGGCGGCGGTGGCGGGCTGCCGCCGCAGCGTGACGGGGACGGCGGCCCTGACGACACACCGGCGCGCCCGGAACCGTCGGCTGACGGGTCCGACACGCCGGCGCACGAGGAGCCGTCAGCGGACGGGTCCGGCACGCCGGCGCCGCAGGGGGCGGGCGAGGGCGGCCCCACCGCGCCCGGCGGTGGCGGGGAACAGGCGGCGGCCAGACCGGCAGAACCGTTCCGCACCCGCGTACTGAGTGTGCCGGGGCTCGGCGAGGGGGCCGCGGGGCGCCGCTCACGGGCCAGGACCGAGCACGGCCGCACCACCGGTTCACGCCGGCCGCAGGGCGCGCTCACCAAGCTCCATCTGGCGGCGACGGTCCTGGCCGCCGCGCCGCACCAGCGGGCGCGCGGGCGCTCGGGGCGCGGTCTCGTGGTGCGCAGGGACGATCTGCGGCAGGCCACCCGGGAGGGGCGCGAGGGGAATCTGGTGCTCTTCGTGGTGGACGCGTCGGGTTCGATGGCGGCCAGGCAGCGGATGAGCGCGGTGAAGGGTGCGGTGCTCTCGCTGCTGCTCGACGCATACCAGCGGCGCGACAAGGTGGGCCTGGTGACCTTCCGCGGCAAGGACGCGGAGATCGCGCTGCCGCCGACCTCGTCCGTCGACGCGGCAGCGGCCCGGCTCGACACACTGCCGACCGGCGGGCGCACCCCGGTGGCCGCCGGGCTGCTGAAGGCCCATGAGGTCCTGCGGGTCGAGCGGATGCGGGACCCGTCCCGCCGGCCGCTGCTCGTGGTCGTCACCGACGGCCGGGCCACCGGCGGCCCGGATCCTGTCGCCCTGGCGGCGCGCGCGGCGCGGCTGCACGAGGCGGAGGGCGTCGCATCGGTCGTCGTGGACTGCGAGACGGGGCCGGTCAGGCTGGGGCTCGCCGGGGAGCTGGCGCGGCGGCTCGGCGGTACGGCGGTGACGCTGGACGAGCTGCGGGCCGAGAGCATCGCAGGTCTGGTGAAGGACGTGGTCAAGGACACCGCGCAGGACATACGGAGCAGTTCGCCGAGGAGGGCAGCGTAATGCCGCAGGGACAGCCGACCACCGTGCCGGACGACGGGCTGACCACCCGGCAGCGCCGCAACCGCCCGCTGACCATGGTGCACACGGGTATCGGGAAGGGGAAGTCGACCGCTGCCTTCGGGCTCGCGCTGCGCGCCTGGAACCAGGGCTGGCCCGTCGGGGTGTTCCAGTTCGTGAAGTCCGCCAAGTGGAAGGTCGGCGAGGAGCGGGCCCTGCGGGTGCTCGGGGACAGCGGTGAGGGCGGGACGGTCGCCTGGCACAAGATGGGCGAGGGGTGGTCCTGGGTCCAGCGGTCCATCGAGTCGAGCGAGGAGGCCGCCCGAGAGGGCTGGGAGCAGGTCAAGCGCGACCTGGCGGCGGAGAGCTACCGGCTGGTCGTGCTCGACGAGTTCGCCTACCCGATGCACTGGGGGTGGGTGGACACCGATGAGGTGGTCTCCGTACTGCGGGACCGGCCGGGCACCCAGCATGTGGTGATCACCGGGCGGAACGCGCCGCAGGCGCTGCTCGACGTCGCCGACCTGGTGACCGACATGTCCAAGGTCAAGCATCCGATGGACGCGGGGCAGAAGGGGCAGAGGGGCATCGAGTGGTAGCCAGACTCGTCATCGCCGCGCCCTCGTCGGGCAGCGGCAAGACCACGGTCGCCACCGGGCTGATGGCCGCGTTCGCCGGGCGCGGGCTCGCCGTGTCGCCGCACAAGGTGGGCCCCGACTACATCGACCCGGGCTACCACGCGCTGGCGACCGGCCGCCCCGGGCGCAATCTCGACGCGTACCTCTGCGGTACGGAGCTGATCGCGCCGCTCTTCGCGCACGGTGCGGCCGGGGCGGACCTGGCGGTCGTCGAGGGCGTGATGGGGCTGTACGACGGGGCGGCCGGGCAGGGCGAGCTGGCGTCCACCGCACAGGTCGCGAAGGTGCTGCGGGCCCCGGTGGTGCTGGTGGTCGACGCGTCGTCGCAGTCCCGTTCGGCGGCGGCGTTGGTGCACGGCTTCGCCTCCTGGGACCCGGAGGTGCGGATCGGCGGGGTGATCCTCAACAAGGTGGGCTCGGACCGGCACGAGGCGCTGCTCCGGGAGGCCCTGGACGAGTCGGGGGTGCCGGTGCTCGGGGTGCTGCGGCGCACCGGGCAGGCGCGGACCCCATCCCGTCACCTGGGCCTGGTGCCGGTGGCGGAGCGGCGCCCCGACGCGGTGGGCGCGGTCGCGGCGATGGCGGAGCAGGTGCGTGCGGGGTGCGATCTGGAGGCGGTACTCGCGCTGGCGCGCAGCGCCCCGCCGCTGGACACCGCACCGTGGGACCCGTGGGAGGCACTCGGCGCGGCGGCGGACGTCGGCACGGCGGTACGGGCCTCGGCCACCGGGGAGGGCACGGCGCTACGGGCCACGGCCACCGCGGGCGGCGGGCCGGTGGCAGGCGTCGCGGCTTCCGGAGGCGGGCCGGTGGGACGGGTCGTGGCCTCCCGGGGCGGAACAGCCGGGCGGGACACCGCCTCCGGCACCGGTGCGGGCCGCCGGGCGCGGCCCGTCGTCGCCGTCGCGGGCGGGGCCGCGTTCTCCTTCTCGTACACCGAGCACACCGAGCTGCTCACCGCGGCGGGCGCCGATGTCGTCGGCTTCGACCCGCTCCATGACGAGCGGCTCCCCGAAGGGACCGGCGCGCTGGTCATAGGCGGCGGTTTCCCCGAGGTGTACGGGCCCGAGCTGTCCGCCAACGAGCCGCTGCGCCGGGCCGTGGCCGGGCTTGCGGCGTCCGGCGCACCGGTGGCCGCCGAGTGCGCCGGGCTGCTCTATCTGTCGCGGTCGCTCGACGGGCACCCGATGTGCGGTGTGCTGGACGCCGAGGCCCGGATGTCGGAGCGGCTGACGCTCGGCTACCGGGACGCGGTGGCCGTGTCGGACAGCTCGCTGGCGCGGGCCGGGACCAGGCTGCGCGCCCATGAGTTCCACCGCACCGTCCTGGAGCCGGGCGCGGGCGCCACGCCTGCGTGGGGTGTGCACCAGCCGGAGCGCCGGGTCGAGGGCTTCGTCCAGCAGGGCGTGCACGCGAGCTATCTGCACACGCACTGGGCCGCACAGCCCGGAGTCGCCCGCCGCTTCCTGGACGGGTGCGCGGGTTGAACGGTGCACGGACGGAACGGGTACGCGGTACGAGCCGGGCCACCGAGTGGAGCGGATCTGAAGCGGGTCCGGGCCGGGGAACAGCAGGTCCGGCCCGGACCGCCCGGGCCTCAGCCCGCGGCGCCCACCACCAGCCAGATGAACGCCACCCCCGCCACCGTGCAGAGCAGGGTGGAGCGGGCCGGGTGTTCGTGGTGGGCCTCGGGGAGGATCTCCGCGGCGGCGAGATAGAGCAGGACACCGCCGAAGAAGCCGAGATAGCAGCCGAGCGGCTGCTCCGGAAGGGTGAACAGCAGCGTCGATGCCGCGCCCAGCACGGGCGCCAGCGCGTCGGCGACCAGCATGGCGATCGCCTTGCGCCGCGCGTTCCCGTACAGGCTGGTCAGGGTGTACGTGTTGAAGCCGTCCGCGAAGTCGTGGGTGACCACCGCGATGGCGACGGCGGCGCCCATCCCGTCGCCCACCTGGAAGGCCGCGCCGATCGCGACACCGTCCATCAGGCTGTGGCCGACCATCGCGGCCGCCGCGGTCAGCCCGACCTGGGGCACCCGCTCCTCCGCCGCCCCGTGCGCCGCCTGGCGCACCGCGAGCAGCCGCTCCACCAGGTGGGCGACGAGGAACCCGCCGACGAACAGCAGCAGCGCGGCCGGCACCCCGAACACCTCACCGCCCGCCGCGCGCAGCGCCTCGGGCAGCAGGTCGAGCCCGACCACACCGAGCATCAGGCCGCCGGCCAGACCCAGCACGAGGTGACGCTTGTCGGTGACCCGCTGAGCGGTCCAGCCGCCGACGAGCGTCATCAGGAACGCGCCGAGCGCGACGAAGACCGCCATGGGCCCTGCCTAGCCCATGACACCCGGTTCCCGCATGTCAACGTCTGAACCCGCCGAAGACGGTCACACCCCCGTGACCACTGACGCGACCGGCCCCGTGAGCGCTGCGGTGCCCCCTGCCGTGACCGGCCCGGCGGCCGAGCCCGGTCCGCTCGTCGTGGGGGTGGGGGCGTCCCGGGGCGTGGGCGCCGACGAGGTGCTCGGACTGATCGCGGACGCCCTGCGGGACGCCGGTCTGCCGCCCTCCGGTGTCGCCGAGCTGGCGACCGTGGACGCCAGGGCAGCCGAGCCGGGGCTGGTCGCCGCCGCCGTACGGCTCGGTGTGCCACTGCGTCCGTACAGCGCCGCCGTGCTCGCCCGGATCAGGGTGCCCCATCCGTCCGGGGCCGCACGGGCCGCGGTCGGCACCCCGTCGGTGGCGGAGGCCGCCGCGCTGGCCGGCGGGGGCGAACTGCTCGTCCCGAAGCGGAAGTCGGCGCCGCACGGCCGGGCGGCGATGGCGACCTGCGCCGTGGTGCGCCGGGCCCCCGCATGACCGGCCCCGGGCCGCCGGACGGCACCATCCGGGGGCCCGGCGAATCCAGGACCTCCACAACAGTCCCACTTTCACCCTGATGACGACGGGCACCGCCTTCACCACCATGGCAGTCATGCGCACACACACGGACGTCCACGATCTGCGGCACCACGGCGACGCCGAGGTACGGGACTGCGGCCCCGGCGGCCTCACCGACCTCGCGGTCAACGTCAGGGCGGGCACTCCCCCGCCCTGGCTCAGGGACCACATAGCCGCCTCGCTCGGCGGCCTGGCCGCCTACCCCGACGGGCGGGCCGCGAGAGCGGCGGTGGCCGCCCGGCACGGGCTGCCGGTCGAACGGGTCCTGCTGACGGCCGGAGCCGCTGAGGCCTTCGTACTGATCGCCCGCGCGCTCCCGGTGCGCAGACCCGTCGTCGTACACCCGCAGTTCACCGAACCGGAGGCGGCGCTGCGCGACGCCGGACACACCGTGCGGCGGGTGCTGCTGAGCGCGGACGACGGGTTCCGGCTGGATCCCGCGGCGGTGCCCGACACGGCGGATCTGGTGGTGGCCGGCAATCCGACCAACCCGACGTCCGTCCTGCATCCGGCGGCGACGCTCGCCTCGCTGGCCGCGCCGGGCCGGCTGCTGGTGGTCGACGAGGCGTTCATGGACGCGGTGCCCGACGAACGCGAGTCGCTCGCGGGCCGTACGGATGTGCCGGGCCTGATCGTCCTGCGCAGCCTCACCAAGACATGGGGGCTCGCCGGACTGCGGATCGGCTATGTGCTGGCCGAACCGGAGACGGTGGAGCTGCTGGAGCGCGCACAGCCGCTGTGGCCGGTCTCGACCCCGGCGCTGGCCGCGGCCGAGGCGTGCTCGGCGGCGCCGGCACTCGCCGAGGCGGCGCTCGCCGCACACGCCATCGCCGCCGACCGCGCCCATCTGCTGGCCGGTCTGGCGGAGTTCGACGAGGTACGGGCGGTGGAGCCGGCCGACGGGCCGTTCGTGCTGGTACGGATGGAGCGCGCCGACGCGGTACGGGAGCGGCTGCGCAGGCTCGGCTTCGCGGCACGCCGCGGTGACACCTTTCCGGGGCTCGGGCCCGAGTGGCTGCGGCTCGCGGTGCGCGACCGTACGACCACCAACCGGTTTCTGCAGGCGCTCGACCAGGCGCTGAGCGGAGTCTCCGGCTGACGTCCCCGGCCGGTGCCTGAGCGGGGCGGAGCGCACCGGCCAGGCACAGCCCATACTGTACAGCTGAAACTGTACAAGTAAGCCTGTAGGCATTAGCGTGGCAGGCATGAGCGAGAACCCGAACCTGCCGCCCTCCGCGGTTCAGGCGTCGCGCGAGGTCCGCGCCGTCATCAGCCGGCTGCGCCGCCGCATCCTCAACGCCGCCCAGGACGAGGACCTCACCCTGGGGCAGGCCTCCGTACTGGCCCGCCTCTCCGGCAAGGCGGGCGTCACGGCGAGCGAGCTCGCCACCACCGAGGGGGTGCGGCACCAGTCGATGACGGCGACGGTCGCCTCGCTCGCCGCCCTGGGGCTCGTGGAGCGGGCCCCGGACCCGGAGGACGGGCGGCGGCTGCTGATCACGCTGACCGCGGAGGGGCACCGCCGGGTGGAGGAAGGGCGGCAGGCCCGTACGGAGTGGCTGGCGGTCCGGTTGCAGGACCGGTGCACGGAGGACGAACGGCAGGCGGTGCTCGCCGCGATGACCGTGCTGGACCGGCTGACCCATGACTGAGGCGGCGACCGGCGGCATAGCGGAGACGGAGAAACCTCGTTTCGACCGGCGGCTGCTGCCGCCGATGATGCTGGGTTCGGTTCTGAACCCGGTCAACTCGACGATCATCTCCGTCGCCCTGGTCCCCATCGGCCGGGCCCTGGGCGCACCGGCCTCGCAGACCGCGTGGCTGGTCTCGGCCCTTTACCTGGCCACCTCGCTCGGACAGCCGGTCGTGGGCCGCCTCATCGACATCTTCGGGCCGCGCAGGCTCTTCCTGCTCAGCACCGGCCTCGTCGGCGTCGCCGGGGTGGCGGGCACCCTGGCACCCAGTCTGGGGCTGCTGATTTTCGCGCGGGTGCTGCTCGGCTTCGGCACCTGCGCCGGGTACCCCGCCGCGATGGCACTGGTACGCAGTGAGGCCCAGCGCACCGGGCGGGACAGCCCCGGCGGGGTGCTGACCGCGCTGGCTGTCGCCAACCAGACCATCGCCGTCGTCGGCCCGCTCGTCGGCGGCCTGCTGATCGCGGCGGGCGGCTGGCGGGCCACCTTCGCGCTGAATGTGCCGCTGGCCGTCGCCGCCGTGTCCCTCGGGCTGCTGCGGCTGCCGAAGCAGACCGGTACGGGCGGATCCCCGATCCGTGGCCACCTGGCCGCCCAGCTCGATCTGCCCGGTATGGGCCTGTTCGCCGCGACCCTCACCTCGCTGCTGCTCTTCCTGATGAACCTGCATCTGCGCGACTGGTATCTGCTGGCGCTCGCCGCGGCGGCGGGAGCCGCGTTCGCGGTACGGGAGCTGCGGGCCGCGACCCCCTTCATCGATCTGCGGGTACTCGGCGGCAACTCACCGCTGCTCGCCACCTACGGGCGCGCGCTCGTGGCCTATGTCGTCGCGTACGGCTTCCTCTACGGCTTCAGCCAGTGGACCGAGGAGGGGTACGGGCTGACGCCCTTCCACGCCGGTCTTGTCCAGATCCCCATGTTCCTGATGGCGATCGGCGTCTCGGTCCTCTCCGGACGGCGCACGGGTGTGCGCGGGAAGCTGCTGGTCGGCGCGGCCGGGCAGATCGTCGCCTGTCTGGTGATGCTGACGCTCACCGGGAGCAGCCCGCTGTGGATGCTGCTCCTGGTCGCCCTGGTCTTCGGCGTCCCCCAGGGACTGAACAATCTGGCCCTGCAGAACTCCGTCTACTACCAGGCCGATCCCGAGCGCACCGCTTCCTCGGCCGGGCTGCTGCGTACCTTCGCCTACATCGGCTCGATGGTCGCCTCGTCCGCGACCGCCACATCCTTCGGACAGCGCGCCGGAACCGGCGGTATGCACACCCTCGCCTGGGTCATGCTCGGGGCCGGTGTGCTCTACCTGCTGCTGACCGCCTTCGACCGTACGCTCGGCCGCCCGGCGGCCACGGACGGCTCCCCCACGGCCGACGACTCCCCCCCCCGGGGGGGGGGCCCCCCCCCCGCCCCCCCCCCCCCCCCCCCCCGGGGGGGGGGGCGGGGCCGGCGCG
>NZ_JBHYWP010000078.1:32014-32968 GCF_042751845.1 Streptomyces sp. NPDC059398
GGGTGGGCTTTCCTGGGTGTGCCCCCCTGCCCCCCTCCGGGGGGGCGCCGGGGCGCCCCCGGGGGGCCCCCCCCCGCCCGCCGACCCCCCCGCGGGGGGGTGGCCCCCCCGGCGGCCCCGCCCGCCCCCCGACCGCTCGCGGTCCGGAACCGCGAGATTCCAGGAACAGCGCTCCACCCCTCCGAAAGGCACGGCCATGTCCCGCCCCGCACTGCTGCTGATGGACCTCCAGAGCAACCACCTCGCCCACATGCCCGACGACTACCTGCCGCACGCCGTACGCGCGCTCCGCGCGGCCCGCGCCGCCGACGTTCCGGTCATCCACGTGGCACTGCAGCTGCGCGACGGTCACACCGACGCCCATCCGCGCAACAAGATCTTCGGCGCCCTTCCGCACCACCTCTTCACGGCGGACGACCCGGGCGCCGCCATCCACCCCGATGTGGCCCCCACGGGCGGCGAGATCGTCGTTCACAAGAACCGCGTCAGTGCCTTCGCGGGCAACAACCTCCAGCAGATCCTGGCCGCGCAGGACATCGACCACCTCGTCCTGGCCGGTATCGCCACCGGCGGAGTCGTCCTCTCCACCGCTCTGCAGGCCGCCGACCTCGACTACCGGGTCACGGTCCTGTCCGACGCCTGCGGCGACCCCAGCCCCGCCCTGCACTCCGCCCTCCTCGGTGAGGTGTTCACACGGCGCGGTGAGGTCGCCACCGTCGAAGCATGGGAGAAGACTCTCGACGCCACCCCCTGAGCACCAGTCCCCTCAGCAGCCCCCGGGCCGCGGCGCCGCGGTGATCCCGCGACACCGCGGCCCAGGCCCCCGTTCCCCCCATCCCCGGGGCGCCCCCCCCCGGGGGGATCCCCCCGCACCGTTTCGCTGCGGCGCACCGGCTCCCATTCCGTGTGGGGGTGGTCCTCCACCACAGCGGCCGGGTCGGTGAGGTCGAGAGC
>NZ_JBHYWP010000078.1:32978-40567 GCF_042751845.1 Streptomyces sp. NPDC059398
GCGCCGGGCGGGGCGGGCCCCGGGGGGGCGTGGAGCGCGCCGGGGGGGGGGGGGGGGGGGGGGGGGGGGGGGGGGGGGGGGGGGGGGCGGCGCGCTCGGGGCGCGCCCGGGGGGCCGCCCCCCCCCGGGGCGCCCCGGCCCCCGGTGGATCAGCGGATCAGGCCTTGTTACGGCTCCGCGCACGGGCCATCGCGACCGCGCCACCGCCGGCCACGACCAGGGCCACCGCGCCGCCCGCGATGTACGGGGTCGCCGAACTGCCCCCGGTCTCAGCGAGGTTCTCCTTCTCGGGCGCCGCCGCGGGCTTCGGGTGGGCGACGGTCTGCTCCTTGACCCCGGGCGCGGGCGTGGGCTTCGCCGGCTGCCCGCCGCCGTGGCCGGGCGGGGCCGCCACCGGCGACTCACAGGTCGCCTGCGCGAGGGTGACCTCGCCCTGGACGTCCGCGACGTTCAGCTTCAGCGGGTTGACCGAGACCTTGAGCTGGAGCGCGGTGGCGGCGGCCGTACGGGATGTCGTGCTGGTCTTCGAGAGGTCGAGCGTCACATCACCGACGGCGGGCACATGGATCCGCGTCGTACCACCGGCGGTGAGCGTGATCCTCTTGCCGAGAACCGTCACATGGCCCAGTACGTTCGACTCGGCGTGCGGCCGCTCACCGGCGGCGCAGACCGCCTTGGACGTCACCTTCTCGACCTCGATCAGCGACAGCAGCGGCAGCCCGGGGACATGGACCGACGCGCGGGCGACATTGGCGTACCCCTCCGCCTTGTGACGGTCGGCCGTCGCACCGGCGGTGGCGACGTCGGCGCGCAGCAGACTGAACGGGCGGCCCTTGTCGACGCCGTCCAGCTTCGCGGTCAGCGCGGTCCTGTCCGCACTGGCCGGGGCGTGCACCTCGTTGAGCGCGACCGTGAGCGGCAGATCGACGGTCTTGTTGAGCAGCGAGACATCGAGCCCGGTACGGAGCACGACAGCGCTCGCCTTTCCGTCACTGCCGGTGGCCGCCTGCGCGGGTGCCGCGGCGAGAAGAGCCGCGGGGCCCGCGGTCAGCCCGGCGGCCACAAGGACGGCGGCCGTACGGCGTGCGGGCATGAGGCGTGCGGGCATACGGAAGGTGTTGCTGTTCAAGGCGGTGGAACCCCCACAAGAGACATGACGTCGCCGGGGGCGCGTCCCACGGGGACTTCGTGGGTGCGCCGGCGACCGAGACACCGGAATCTTTACGCACTGTGGGTGAACGGTCAGCAACCTGGCGTGAGTTCACTCCAAAGTGGTGTTTCCGTGCTCGCATTCGAATCCTGAGGCACGCGCGTTCCTCCCAGCCCCTCGTTTCACCGCCCAGGAGTGGTGCGCCGACGTACCCGCGGATGACGGGACCGGAAGGCACCAGGTGCCTCAACGAGTGACCGGGCCCGCATGTCACGCCCGGTCAACCCGGCGCCGCACGGGCGGTCCGCCCCCGCAGACCCGCAGCCGCCGTCCCCCTCACGCCCTCACGCCACCGTGCGCCCCTCCAGCACCACCCGGTGCGGCGCCCCCAGCACCCGTACGTCCTCGCGCGGGTCGTCCGCGTACACCACGAGGTCCGCCGGCGCCCCCTCGGCCAGCCCCGGCCTGCCCAGCCACTCCCGGGCGCCCCAGGACGCCGCCGAGAGCACATCGGACACCGGGATTCCCGCCTTCACCAGCTCCGCCGCCTCCTCGGCGACCAGACCGTGCGGCAGTGAGCCGCCCGCGTCCGTACCGACGTAGACCGGGACACCCGCGTCGTAGGCGGAGCGGACGGTGTCGTAGCGGCGCTCGTGCAGCCGCCTCATATGCGCCGACCAGCGCGGGTACTTGGCTTCGCCGCCCGCGGCGAGCCGGGGGAAGGTCGCGATGTTCACCAGGGTCGGCACGATCGCGACCCCGCGTTCCGCGAAGAGCGGGACGGTCTCGTCGGTCAGTCCTGTGGCGTGCTCGATGCAGTCGATCCCGGCTTCCACGAGATCGCGCAACGAGTCCTCGGCGAAGCAGTGCGCGGTGACCCTGGCGCCGAGCCGGTGCGCCTCGGCGATCGCCGCCTCCACCTCACCGCGCGGCCAACAGGCCGACAGGTCCCCGGTGTTCCGGTCGATCCAGTCACCGACGAGCTTGACCCAGCCGTCGCCGTTGCGGGCCTCCCTCGCGACGTACTCGACGAGATCCCCCGGCTCGATCTCATGGGCGTAGTTGCGGATGTAACGCCGGGTGCGCGCGATGTGGCGGCCCGCCCTGATGATCTTCGGGAGGTCGGGGCGGCCGTCGATCCACCGGGTGTCGGACGGCGACCCCGCGTCGCGCAGCAGCAGCGCCCCGGCCTCCCGTTCGCCGAGCGCCTGCTTCTCACTGGTCGCGGCGGAGACCGCGCCGTGTGCGTCGAGCCCGACATGGCAGTGCGCGTCGACCAGTCCCGGCAAGACCCACCCCCGCACGGTGACGGTCTCCGCGGCCGGGCGCGTGTAGGTGATCCGCCCGCCGACCACCCACAGTTCGTCCCTGACGTCCTCGGGCCCGACCAGCACCCGCCCCTTCACATGCAGCACCGTGTGATCGCTCATACGGCGAGCCTAACGACGGGGCCGCGCCGGGCGGCAGGGGCCGGGAGGCCCGGCGCCGGGCCACGGCCCCCGGGACACCCCCTCAGTACCATCGGACCGCCAGCCCGAACGAACTCGCGAAGAGAGCCCCCCCGTGACGCACCCCTTCCTCGACCTCGCCCCGCTCACCCCCGCGCAGTTCGCCGCGATCGAGCGGCAGACGGCGTCGCTGCTCTCCACCCGGCAGGACGTCGTGATCACCCAGGGGGAGGCGCTGCTGCCGCTGGAGGGCTGTATCCGCTCCGGCGCCCGGCCGGGCTCGACCGCCCTGAACGTGATCACCGGGCCGTACGGCCAGACCTTCGGCAACTGGCTGCGCGACTGCGGGGTCACCGTGGTCGACCTGGCGGTGCCCTTCCACACCGCGGTCACCGCGGACCAGGTGCGCGAGGCGCTCGCCGCCCGCCCCGAGATCGACTTCGTCTCGCTCGTCCACGCCGAGGCGGCCACCGGCAACACCAACCCGGTCGCGGAGATCGGCGATGCGGTACGGGCGCACGGCGCGCTCTTCATGCTGGACGCGGTCGCATCGGTGGGTGCGGAGCCGCTGCTGCCGGACGCCTGGGGCGTGGATCTCTGTGTGATCGGCGCCCAGAAGGCGATGGGCGGGCCCGCCGGGGTGTCGGCGGTCTCCGTGAGCGAGCGCGCCTGGCAGCGGTTCGCGGAGAACCCGCGGGCGCCGCGCCGCTCGTACCTCTCGCTCCTGGACTGGAAGGAGCGCTGGATCGACGCGGGCCGCACCGCGCTGCCGCACGCGCCCGCCCAGCTGGAGATGCTGGCCCTGGGGGCCTGTCTGGAGCGGATCGAGTCCGAGGGCCGCACCGCGGTGATGGACCGGCACGCACGGGCCGCCGCGGCCACCCGGGCCGGTGTGCTCGCCCTGGGTGGCGGGCTGACGCCGTTCGTGCACGAGGCACGGGACGCGGCCCCGGTGGCCACCACGCTCCGCACCCCGGCCGGGGTCGACGCGTCCCGGCTGGTCGCGAAGGCCCTGGCGGCCGATCCGACGCTGCCGCTGATCGCCGGCGGCGGAGCGCTGGCCGGGGAGATGGTGCGGATCAACCACTACGGCCCGGACGCCACCGAGGGCGTGGTGCACTCCTCGCTGGCGGCCCTGGGCGGAGCGCTGAGCGATCCGGCGCTGAACGGTGCGGTGCGGGACGGTGCGGCCGCGGTGGATCCGGCTGCCGCACGCGCCGCGGTCTCGGAGGTCTGGCGGCGCGACTGAGCCGTGCGCCCAGGCGGATGCGGGCTGTGTACGGCTGGTGACGGCCGCACACAGCCGCGTAATCAAAGAATTGCAGAATGCAGAATTCCGGCTT
Source organism: Streptomyces sp. NPDC059398 (assembly GCF_042751845.1). Taxonomy (NCBI): domain Bacteria; kingdom Bacillati; phylum Actinomycetota; class Actinomycetes; order Kitasatosporales; family Streptomycetaceae; genus Streptomyces; species Streptomyces sp. NPDC059398. Next base: position 36,920 of record NZ_JBHYWP010000078.1, read on the forward strand.
TCACCAGTACGCCAGTCCCTTTTCTTCTGCCCGCTTTTCCGGACCCTAAACGCAAGATTTTCCACCGCCCCCACCAGCGGTTTTCGGACGTGCGTCACGAAGGTTACACACATGTGACCGACCCCACAGTGGGTTCGGTATGCCCGATAATTCCGGGACAAATCATCCATATTCGCGACCACAGGAGCCGCCGTCCGCGCCCGCGCGTTAGCACGGAATGAGGTTTTGGCCAACCCCGCCCCGGAATGCATTTTTTGAATTTGCTGGGTAAATTTCCCTTACATGACCGCCGCGCAAGAAGACCTTGTACGTGCCCGTAGTGAATTCCAGGAGATAGACACCCCACGAGTGGAGGACGGAGCCGCGCTCTGGCGTATCGCCCGCGACTCCGAGGTGCTGGACCTCAACTCCTCGTACAGCTACCTGCTGTGGTGTCGTGATTTCGCAGCGACCTCCGTGGTGGCGCGCGACTCGGCCGGTGCCCCCATCGGCTTCGTCACCGGCTATGTGCGCCCCGACCGTCCCGAAGCCCTCGTCGTCTGGCAGGTGGCCGTCGACGCGGCCTGCCGCGGGCTCGGCCTCGCCGGCCTGATGCTGGACGCGCTGACCGCCAAGGTCACCGCCAGGGGAGTGGTCCGGGAGCTCGAAACCACTATTTCTCCGGACAACACCGCGTCCGACCGGCTGTTCCGCTCGTTCGCAGAGCGTCACGGGGCAGCAGTGGAACGTGAAGTGCTCTTCGACGGCGGGCTGTTCCCCGAAGGGACGCACCAGCCGGAAGTGCTGTACCGCATCAGCCCCGTCTCGGCCTGACTGACATCCCTCACCCCAGGAGACTTGCTGTGACCATCACCCCGCCCGCCCTGAGCGTCTTCGAGACCCTTGAGTCGGAGGTGCGCAGTTACTGCCGCAGCTGGCCGGCCGTGTTCGACCGGGCCCAGGGCAGCTACCTCCACGACGAGGACGGCCACACCTACCTCGACTTCTTCGCCGGAGCCGGATCGCTCAACTACGGCCACAACAATCCGGTGCTCAAACGCGCGCTGATCGACTACATCGAGCGCGACGGCATCACCCACGGCCTGGACATGGCCACCACGGCCAAACGGGCCTTCCTGGAGTCCTTCCAGAACGTGATCCTGCGCCCGCGCGACCTGCCGTACAAGGTGATGTTCCCGGGCCCGACCGGCACCAACGCCGTCGAGTCGGCGCTGAAGCTGGCCCGCAAGGTCAAGGGCCGCGAGTCCGTCGTGTCGTTCACCAACGCCTTCCACGGGATGTCGCTCGGCTCGCTGGCCGTGACCGGCAACGCCTTCAAGCGGGCCGGCGCCGGTATCCCGCTGGTGCACGGCACACCGATGCCGTTCGACAACTACTTCGACGGCCAGATCCCGGACTTCCTCTGGTTCGAGCGTCTGCTGGAGGACCAGGGCTCCGGGCTCAACAAGCCCGCCGCCGTGATCGTCGAGACGGTCCAGGGCGAGGGCGGCATCAACGTCGCACGCGCCGAGTGGCTGCGCGCGCTGCAGGAGCTCTGCCACCGCCAGGACATGCTGCTGATCGTCGACGACATCCAGATGGGCTGCGGCCGCACCGGCGGCTTCTTCTCCTTCGAGGAAGCGGGCATCACCCCCGACATCGTCACCCTGTCGAAGTCCATCAGCGGCTACGGGCTGCCCATGTCGCTCTGCCTCTTCAAGGGCGAGCTGGACGTCTGGGAGCCCGGCGAGCACAACGGCACCTTCCGCGGCAACAACCCGGCGTTCGTCACCGCAACCGCCACGCTGGACACCTACTGGGCCGACGGCCAGATGGAGAAGCAGACGCTGGCCCGCGGCGAGCAGGTCGAACGCGCGCTCCTGGCCCTCGTCGAGGAGAATGACGGGGCGGGCGTGAGCTTCCGCGGCCGTGGCCTCGTCTGGGGCATCGAGTTCGAGGACAAGCCGCGCGCCACGGCCGTCTGCCGCCGGGCCTTCGACCTCGGGCTGCTCCTGGAGACCTCCGGTCCGGAGAGCGAGGTCGTCAAGCTCCTCCCGCCGCTGACCGTCTCCCCCGAAGAGCTGGACGAGGGCCTGAGCATCCTGGCCCGCGCCGTCCGCGAGACCGCCTGACACCGGGACCACCGGGACCACCGGGACCATCCGGCACCACCGGACCGGCCCGGCACCGAGACCACCTGACACGCGGCGCACCCGCCGCCGCGACCCGTAACACAGAGAGGCACCCGTCACAGTGATTGTCCGATCGTTCAAGGATGTCGAGGGAACCGACCGACACATCAAGTCCAAGTCGGGGACCTGGGAGAGCAAGCGCATCGTGCTCGCCAAGGAGAAGGTCGGCTTCTCCCTCCACGAGACCATCCTTTACGCGGGAACCGAGACTTCGATGTGGTACGCCAACCACATCGAGGCCGTGCTCTGCACCCAGGGCGAGGCCGAACTCACCAACGACGACACCGGCGAGGTCCACTGGATCGAGCCCGGCACCATGTACCTGCTCAACGGGCACGAGAAGCACACGCTGCGCCCGAAGACCGATTTCCACTGCGTCTGTGTCTTCAACCCTCCGGTCACCGGACGGGAGGACCACGATGAGAACGGCGTTTACCCGCTGCTGACCGAGGAGGTCTGAATCGCCATGACCGAAGTACTGTCCAACATCCGGGCGGATCTCTACCCCACCCGTGGTGCGAGTGAAGTGACCACCCCCCGCCAGGACCCGGTGGTCTGGTCGCAGCCCGGCGCGGCGGGCCCCATCTCCCAGCCGGAGCTCCAGGGCTTCGAACAGGACGGGTTCCTCACCGTGGGCGATCTGCTCACGGACGACGAAGTGGCGCTCTACCGTGCGGAGCTGGACCGGCTGGTCGCCGATCCGGACGTCCGCGCCGACGAGCGCTCCATCATCGAGCCGAAGTCCCAGGACGTACGGTCGGTCTTCGAGGTGCACAGGCTCAGCGAGGTCTTCGCGCAGCTGGTGCGGGACGAGCGGCTGCTGGGCCGTGCCCGGCAGATCCTGGGCTCGGACGTGTACGTCCACCAGTCCCGGATCAATGTGAAGCCGGGGTTCGGCGCCAGTGGCTTCTACTGGCACTCGGACTTCGAGACATGGCACGCCGAGGACGGTCTGGCGAACATGCGGACCGTGTCCGTCTCGATCGCGCTGACCGAGAACTTCGACACCAACGGCGGCTTGATGATCATGCCGGGTTCGCACCAGCACTTCCTGGGGTGCGCGGGTGAGACGCCGAAGGACAACTACAAGCGGTCGCTCCAGATGCAGGACGCGGGCATCCCGTCGAACGCGGCGCTGACGCGGCTGGCGGACGCGCACGGCATCAAGCTCTTCACGGGCCGGGCCGGTTCGGCCACCTGGTTCGACTGCAACTGCATGCACGGTTCGGGTGACAACATCACTCCGTACGCCCGCAGCAATGTCTTCATCGTGTTCAACAGCGTGGAGAACGCGGCGGTGGAGCCCTTCGCGGCTCCGATCCGGCGGCCCGAGTTCATCGGGGCGCGGGACTTCACTCCGGTGAAGTGAGCTGAAGTACGCGGGAGGGGGGCGGGCCCCGGGGGCGGCCCCCCCCCCCGGGTAACCGGGGCGGGCCGGCCCAGGGCGCGGGGCGCCGCCCGGGGCGGGGGGCCGCCC